>JAKASN010000024.1 GCA_021819025.1 Actinomycetes bacterium
GTCGAGACCTATCTCCCGCACGGAGCTTCTCTTGGAAAATCCTCCGCCCGGTAGGGTTGATGCGCTCTCCGATAATGCAGAACGGCTGATCAGCGCCAATAATAACTTCGGCATTCGCCGAGCGCAGCACAGTATCCATTAGTTGGTTCTCTTTCTACCTTCTCGCCAACGCACGTTGGTGAATCAATTCTTTCGCCCGCACTACCGCTCCGGATGCGTCGGAGGCGTATCCATCGGCTCCCACGGCGTTGGCGTATTCCAGTGTCACCGGAGCACCTCCGACCATCACGATGACTTCATTGCGCAATCCAGCCTTCTCTAAGGCGTTGATGTTGGCCTTGAACATCGGCATGGTGGTGGTTAGAAACGCCGAGAAACCCACGATGTCGGGCTTGTGCTCACGTATAGCATCAACAAACTTCTCGGGCGATACTTGAACACCGAGGTCGATGACTTCGAATCCCGCTCCTTCGAGCATGATGTCGACAAGGTTTTTGCCAATGTCGTGCACATCTCCCTTGACGGTACCCATCACGATCTTGCCGATCGGCTCGACTCCAGTCTCAGCAAGGAGGGGACGCAGGATCTCCAGCGCTTTTGCCATGGCTTTGCCTGCAATGAGCATCTCGGGGACGAAAAAGTCGCCGCGCTCGAAGCGAGCACCCACCTCCTCCAGAGATGGTATCAACGAGTCAAAGAGCAACTCCTCGGGAGTTACTCCATCAACAAGTCCTTGATTGGTTAGTTCGATAACTCTTGGCTGATTTCCAACCAGGGTCGCTTCGTAAAGCTCAGCTAAGAGCTCCTCTTTGGTCATGCTGCCCCCACCTTTCCACTTCGATTTCCCAAAACCGACGACAATGCACCGGCCTCCTTCATACACATACCGGCGACTTCAATGACGCGGTCATTTCTCAGGCGATTTGAGGGGCCAGAGACCGACAGTGCCGCGATCGCTTCTAACCTTTCACCGAATACCGGTGCCGCCACAGCTATCAACCCATCCTCGAGCTCCTCGTCCGATATCGCATAACCAAGGCTTCGCACCTTCAAGAGCTCCTCTTGTAAAGCGCTCCTACTGGTGAAGGTCCTCTCGGTACAGCGCTCAAGTCTTCCCGCGGCAAGCTGTGCCGCTCCGAAGGCGAGCAGCACCTTGCCCGACGCACTGCAATGCACCGGAACGGGCCGACCCACCCAGTTGGTGGCACCCAAAATGTGGCGAGAGTCCACTTGGGCAACCTGCTCGATCGAGCCTCGCGAGTAGACCCCGAGATTGATGGTCTCCCCCGTTTGACTAGCGAGGCGATCCAAGAAGGGTTGGGCGAGCTGAATCAAGTCAGCATCGCCCTCGCTGCGCCAGGCGTAGCGTACAAACACTTCCCCGGCCTTATATTTTCCGGATTCTGTGCGCTCAATGAGTCGATTGCGCTCCAGCGCCTGAAGGAGCCGCGACGCGGTACTCTTCACCAAACCCGCATCGGCGACGAGGTCCGAAAATGCCACTGGCTCGGGCGCGTCGACAATGCGGATTAGCAGAGCCGCCGCGCGATCCACCGCTTGTGTGCCCGTAGGATTTGCCATACCCCTCACTTGCCGCTGTTCCATGATACGGAACCACTTCTTACCATGTGATATTATCGCCCCTCGAGGGCGTCGTCAAGCCAACTCGACATCTTTGCGAAATCCCGTCAAAGATCCCTCGCGACGCGGGATAACTCCAAGTATCTCCCGACCCAGAGATGCCCGGATTGCGACCGAAATGCCGCATCTCGTTCGGGACAGTACCCGCGCCACGTAGAGCGCTTCGGCGCTGCTCGCCGGAGGCGCCTAAAAGACCATCGCTAAAGACGAGGCGCTCGATCTCCGATGGCCTCTCCGTCACTTCGACACTCCATGTGCTGTTGCCAGCGGGATATTTTTGACCCGTTACCTTTTAACTAGGCCCCGAAGGTCGGGGCCGGGTCACTGAATTTGGTATGACTATTTGACCCTGTCGTTGATGATCCATAGTGTGTCGTCGCCAGATCCAGAGACGTTTGTTGACTGCTAATAGGGACATGGCCAGGCCATCGTGAGCCAGGCCTCGTCGTAACGTGGGTGTTGGCATCAAGCGTCGCGACTGTGACCACAAGAGTTGGGAGGAGGATCTCTCTGATGGAATATCCTTATGACGTCTACTGCGGACTCGACGTGGGAAAATCCGCACATCATGCCACGGCCCTCAAGGCAAACGGCGAGAAGGTCTTTGATAAAGAGCTCGTCCAAGACGAGGCGAAGATCGCAGAGGTGTTTCACAATCTCGCCAGCTACGGACGAGTACTAGTTATCGTGGACCAGCCCAACACCATTGGGGCGCTCCCCATCGCGGTAGCCCGCGATGTCGGCGTTGATGTGGCGTATCTGCCGGGACTGGCGATGCGAAAGGCAGCTGACCTCTATCCCGGGAACGCCAAGACCGATGCCCGCGATGCCTTTGTCATCGCCGATACCGCGAGATCGATGCCCCATGCCTTGCGCGGCGTGGATCGCGACAGTGAAATCTTTACCGTGCTGAAAGCGCTCTCGGGATTCGACGACGACCTCGCCCATGAATGCACCCGGTCCATCAACCGTCTCCGGGGGCTGCTGGGAGAGATATTCCCCGCCTTGGAGAGGGTGTTCCCCGGATCTCGGATCGCCCAGCCAGCGGTGCTGGAGATCTTCATCAAGTACCACGGTCCCACCGGGCTTCGCTCCGCCGGACGGGCCAAGGTGCTGCGCTGGGCGAGGTCCAAGTCGACAAGAGATCCCCAGGGACTCATCGACGAGATCTTCGCCGCGCTCTCCCAACAGAGCGTCACGGTGCCCGGGACCGCAGCGGTAGAGCTCATCATCCCCAAGATCGCGACAAATATCAAAGCCCTCAAGGACCAGCGCCGCGAAGTCGCGATCCAGGTTGAAAAGCTCCTGGAGGACTACCCTCTTTCGGGGGTCTTGATGTCGATGCCAGGAGTGGGTATCAAGACCGCAGCCGTGATACTCCTGAGCATCGGAGACGCTTCGGGTTTCCCAAGCGCAGCCCATCTTGCCTCCTATGCTGGGATAGCTCCGGTAACCCGCCGCTCGGGAACCTCTATCAGAGGAGAGTCCCCGTCCCACTCCGGTAACAAACAGCTCAAGAGTGCACTGTTTCGATCGGCGTGGGTCGCTTCCAATTGCGACGCGGAATCAAAGGCTTACTACCAGCGCAAGCGGGCCGAGGGCAAGAAGCACACTGCCGCGGTGATGTGTCTGGCCAGACGACGGTGCGACGTCATCTACGCGATGTTACGGGATGGGACTATCTACCAGCAAAAACCAGTGATTGCGGCTTGAGAAAAACGCAGGAGTTTTCGTTCCGCCGGGCCGTCGCTGCACAAGGTGATCGGCGAGCACCTCAGTGACGAGGAGATCCGATCTAACCGGGACAAGCGGCCCCCAAGCTGGCCTACGAACAAGACTCCGGGGTGGCTCCGAAAGAAAAAATAGGTTTATCCGGTAGTAGTAGGGGCTGTGGAGCTTGTGGTCAAAGAGCGCCCCTGTGGTAAAGGCGGGGCCTCCCTCGCCTAAAAACACCTCGGTGATCCCCGCTGGGCCGTGCAACTGGCCCCGGCTTTTCCACAGGGGCAGCTCGGTCGCGCCCCCACCTCGCACCGGCGGCGGCCCAACAGCGTGGCGAGATCTAGCTCAGGGCGGTCGCGGTAGGGACCGACCTCACGGTCGGCCCCCCGCACAGATCCCAGCGTGCGGGACTACCGCACTGGGCTCCTGCCTCAGGTACGAGCGGCAAAGCGTGCTTCTGGGTAAGGATGCATGATGTGGGTAGGCGGGAGCCATCGATGAGCGAGACGATCCATGCGCTCCCAGTTCAGGCGATGACGCTGACTCCGGCGCCGGAGCGCCTTGAACCAAAGTCGGGTCACCTCTCGCCGGAAAGCCTGGACTGCCCTTCCGTTGCCTGGCACGGCGTAGTAAGCGAGATGCCCCCGCACCACACTTGCCAGCCAACTTCCCTGCTCGGGGATGGGTTGGTGCCGACGCCCCTTGAGTTGGTCATAGACCTCCTTCAGCTTGGCCTGCATCCGCTTCTTGATGGTGATGCGCCGCAGCCAGAATTGCCCACTCCTGCCCTTCGCGCATATGTGCGTGAAGCCCAGGAAATTGAACGTCTCGGGCTTGGACAAGCCACGCGCTTTTCGGTTCTTGGCGGCGAAGCGCCCGAACTCGATTAGACGGGTCTTGTCGGGATGCAGCTCCAGGTTGAACTTCGCAAATCGCTCGCGAAGGTCTTCTAGAAACCGCTTGGCGTCACCAAGGTGTTGGAACCCGACTACGAAGTCGTCCGCCCAACGCACGATGATCATCTCACCGCGCGCGTGGCGCTTTCTCCATGTCCGGGCCCAGCGGTCCAAGACATAGTGGAGGTACACGTTAGCAAGGAACGGCGAAGCCGACCCGCCTTGACTCGCGCCCTCGGGGGTCTCCGACCAGTTCCCATCCTCGATTACTCCTGCTGCCAACCATTTGTGGATCAAGCGCAGAATCCGCTTATCCGCTATCCGATGCTCGAGGAACTTCATCAACCAGGCCTGATCGAGCTTGGTAAAGAAGTCGCGGATGTCCGCGTCGAGTATCCAGTTCACCTTCTTCTGGTAGATACCGGCCGCCAGCGCGTCGAGCGCATCGTGGGGCTTGCGCCCCGGCCGGAACCCATAGGAAAAGCCTAAGAAGTCCGTCTCGTAGATCCCATTCAGCACCTCGACCACCGCCCGCTGGACGATCTTGTCCTCCAGCGATGCGATGCCAAGTGGGCGCATCCGCCCATCGGCTTTGGGGATGTATACCCTACGGGACGGCTTCGCCCGGTAGGCGCCGCTTTGTACCCTGGCGTGCAGATCGAGGAGGTTTGCCTCCAAGTCCTGCCCGTAGGTAGCCCACGTCACTCCGTCGATCCCCGGTGCTGCGTGCGGGCTTAGTGCCCGGTAGGCAGCATGGAGACGTTCTCGTGTGACGTGGTGAGCCAACGCCGTGAACCGCGCATCTTTATCCCTTTGTGCTGCTATTCGCACTCGGTCCAGTCCGTTTGACACGCCTGGCCCGGCTCTGTGTCCGGGACGTGTCGGGCTCTCCGAGTTCCCCTTGGCTGGGCGCCTTTCCTCCACCGCCTCCGCCGCCGGTCTCCCGGCTTTGTTCGGCAGCTTCGCAGGTACTATGCGCCCATCCGACTTCCCATGCTCGTTCATCTCAGGCTTACCGCCTTAGCGTTCCCTAGAGCGGCCCACCCAGTGATCAACCGGATGGGCAAGCATGGGATCTCCCGGTTCTCGCGCATGAAGTTTCCGTACATGCCCTGGTTCTTCGACCACGCGGGGTTCGTCAGCGACTCGCGTATTGCGCCACTGGCGATGTTGCCTTCCGTCCAATCGACGACGTGGGCACCCCGGATTAAGTGATTTCGTGGCTCAATAGCCTGGCCTGCACGTACCCCTGCTAACGCTTCGCTGCGCCCTTGCGGATCGCCAACGCATAGCGCGGGGCCATCGTGGTTCGCTACTCCTTCGATGTAGGACTCTTTCATTCCCAACTCCATGCCGGTTTATCCCGGCGCTTTCCGAAAGTCCCCTGGAACCACTCCGAGAAGCTCTTCATTGTCATAAAGGGGCGGATCGGCGGGCTTGGTGGGTCCAGGGCCGAGCTTGTGCCAATTGAGATCGGCTACGATTTGGCGACCGATACGAAGGCAGTCGAGTTCGTCAACAGCGAAGTAGTCCGAGAGGCCCGACACCCGCGAGTGCATCTCCGCCCCGCCAAGCGACTCATCGTCGGCGTCCTCACCGGTAGCCATTTTCACCAGCGGCGGACCGCCGAGAAAGACCTTGGCGTGGCCATTGACCAGCACCGCATAGTCACACATCCCTGGAATGTAGGCTCCACCCGCTGTCGAGTTTCCAAAGACGAGTGCGATAGTGGGTATTCCCATCGCCGAGAGTTGGGTGAGGTCATGGAAGATGCGACCGGCGGGAACGAAGGCATCGGACTGGGTCGGCAGGTCAGCGCCACCCGATTCAACAAGGTTGATTACCGGAAGGCGGTTGGCCCGGGCGATCTCCAGGGCCCGCAGTACCTTGCGCAATGTGTAAGGATTTATTGCTCCCCCGCGAACGGTGGGATCGTGGCCGATGATCACGCACTCTACATCTGCGACTACGCCAATACCGGTGAGCAAGCTCGCCCCTACGGCGAACTCGGTGCCCCAGGCGGCCAAGGCCGAAAGTTCCAGAAATGGCGAATCGCGGTCGACCAGAAGCTCGAGTCGCTCGCGGACAAGTAGGCGCCCGCGGGCATGATGGCGCGTCGCGTAACGCTCCCCTCCTCCAGCCCGAACCAGGTCGAGCTGGGTATTGAGCTGGGACACAACCTCAAGTTGGGCTTGGCGGTTTCTCTGGAAGTCCTCATGTGACGGATCGAGCGCAGATTTCAAGACAGGCACTGGGCCTCCTCGCTCGCCGACGATACCATCTCGAATCGCGACTCACTTTGTTTAGTTGCCGGGAAGTTCCAGGGTGCATACACGAGCAACTCAGCCCTGGGGCTGCAGCGGGTTTTCACGAGGTTGGCTCGCTTCCGACGATGGACACGAAACTGACGCATTCTCCGGGAGCTCCACCGAGATTGTGGGTGAGTGCCAGCTTGCGCCCCGCGGCGATCGAGGGGATGGTACGCTCAGGAGGCGCTTCGCCGCGCAGCTGCAGCCAGCATTCAAAGAGCATACGCAACCCGCTCGCTCCGATGGGATGCCCGAAGGCCTTGAGCCCCCCATCGGGGTTGACGGGAAGTTCACCGTCGAGGTCGAACACCCCAGCGAGCGCCTCCTTCCATCCATTCCCACGTCCCGAAAAGCCAAGATCCTCGTATAGGACCAGTTCGGTGGGAGTGAAGCAGTCGTGCACCTCAGCCATGGCAAGCTCCGCCCGGGGATCTTCGACGCCCGCTTCGAGATAGGCGTTCTGCCCTGCCCGAACCACCTCAGGGAAGGTCGTGTAGTCGTATCCGGGATCTGCCGTACCGGTCGCTGGCCCAGCTACGAAACTCAGGGCCTTCACGAAGATCGGCTTGTCGGTGTAGCTATAGGCGTCTTCGGCACGCACGATGACCGCCGCTGCGGCGCCATCGCTTACCCCCGAGCAGTCGAAGATGCCGAGCTGCCCTGCCACGATTGGGCTTCGGGCGATAATCTCCTTGTCCACCTCGTGGCGAAACTGGGCGCGGGAGTTCAAGGAGCCGTTGTGATGATTCTTCCAAGCTATCCGGGTGAGGACTTCTTTGAACTGCTCGGCACTTACGCCGTATTTTTGTTCATAGGCTGGAGCCAGCAGGCTGAAAAGTGCTGGAGCGGTGATCTCTGGAGCTGTCCCGTCCGAAGGCTGCGAAGGTATTACCAGGCCAGAGGTTCCACTGTCTTTGAGCTTTTCGGCACCGATAGCCATCGCGACATCGATTGCTCCCGAAGCCACTGCGTAACATGCGTTGCGGAATGCCTCAGATCCGGTGGCGCACATGTTCTCAATGCGGGTAACGGGCTTGTAGTCCAGGCGCAGGGGTTTTGAGAGCGTGAGCCCCGAAATCCCCGAGCCCATGGTGCCGAGCCAGAAAGCATCAACGTCGTCCTTGTCCACCCCCGCCGAACCGAAGGCTTCAGTGGCGGCGTCAATGAGGAGATCGTCGACCCCTTTATCCCAACGTTCGCCAAAGCGCGTGCATCCCATGCCCACGATCGCCACCCGGTCCCGGATCCCTCTTGTCGCCATGGCTATTCCTTTCCTCGAATCGGTCGCGCCTTCCAAAAGTAGTTATGAATTCCTTGTGAGGTGGAGACCCTGCGGAACGTCATCTCGACGCGATCACCTATTGCCACCATTTGGGGATCCACATCAGTCAACTCGCAGCGGAACCGGCCCCCGCCGTCGAAGTCGATGACCGCGACGACCATGGGCGGGTTCGGCGTGAAGGCAAGTCGATCGACGGTGTAGGTTGCCACCACTCCAGGCACCCCGGCAAGGCGCTCCTCGGTCATCTGATCAGTTGCTCCGCAGGCGATGCAGACCCTTCCTGGCGGAACCAGGCGCGTGCCGCAGACTTCGCAGCGGCTGGCTGTGAATCCGAACTTCCAGCTCTCGTGGCGCGCTGCCGGCGGCGCAGCCGGTGGGGTGGGATCGGGTCGGCGGGGCGGTTCCCGGCGCAACTGGTCTTTCCAGGTGAGGAACCTGGCGTAGGTGAGGTCGGTGCGTCCGGCAGCGATCTGGGCAGCAACCGTGTTCGAGGGATGCTGCCGCCCGCGGTAGGCAAGGATCGCATCAGCGACATGCAGCACTGTAGCCTCAGCGCCATCGGCGAGGCTCACCGCGAGAATGAGCGCCCCGGGAGCTGCGGCATCGAGCGCGCTGGCCAGCACCATCCCTTGGTGGGCGGTACCGGTGTTCCCGATAGCGCCGGTCAGGTCATCGACCAGTGCGCCGGCGCGTAGCCATATGCTTCGCTGCACGGCCCGGACAGCCCGTGTGTGGCTGCCCGTCACAACCAGGTGATCGATATCGCCCGCCGTCACTCCAGCTTGCTTTAAGGCGGCCGCGATTGCCTCTTCGGCCAATGGTAGGTACATGTGTTCCCCGAAACGTTCCTCCCAGAGATGAGAGGCTGCCTCTCCAGGCAGCCTCCAGCGGTCGAGGAATTCTGTAGTCGCCGAGGCGTATCCGACCTCTTCGGCGATCACGTCCGTACCAGAGGCGAACAAAAACGCCGCCGCGCCATCGCCGCCTTCGCGCTCATCGACACTGCCAGCAAGCCCACTGCGCAGATCGGAGAGCACCGCAAGTGCTGGTCCCTCCGCTCGAGCCGCATAGCGGAGCGCGGCACTGCCCGAACGCAGGGCACCGTTCATATCAAACGCCGCGCAAGAGCGCTTGAGGCCGAGTGCTGCATGCACCGCGACGGCGTTGGTCTTATCGAAATATGCTGGCTCTGCGGTAGCAAGCACAAGTTCCGTGGGAGATTCCCCCTCTGGCGCTGCCATAAGTGTCACCCGGCCAGCTTCCACCGCCATGGTCGTAGTGTCTTGGTCATATGACGCGACACTCCTCATGCCTCGGCTCGCGGGCATCTCCAACGCGTCTGCGATACTTTGGCGGGCGAGCCGCCAGTAGGGCAGATAAACTCCGTAGGCCACTATGCCTCTCTTCATCGCCTTGCCTCCTTTTGGCTTTTCGGCTTCGCTTGAGCCCCGACTGCGGCGAGCGCCACGCCGGGTGTTGATAGATCGGTCATGATCGGTCCGGGCTCTGGGCGAGGCGGCGCAACTCTGCCTTTAGTACTTTGCCTACCGGATTTCGGGGTATCGCTTGGACCAGCTCGAAGCGTTCGGGCAGCTTGTAGGATGCGATCCCCTGGTGAGCCAAAAAGGAAACCACTTCTGAAAATTCAGGCGGACTGCTCGAATCTCGGGGTACCACGAAAAGGCAGACGCGCTCGCCCATAATGTCGTCTGGCACCGCGACGGCTGCGGCTTCGAGCACCGCCGGATAGGCAAGGACCAGGTTTTCCACTTCGGCAGCAGATATGTTGACACCGCCCCTGATGACAATGTCCTTCTTGCGGTCGAAGAACGCGACGTGCCTATCGTCGAGGATCTGGAACAGGTCCCCCGTTCTGAAGAAGCCATCGCTGGTGAAGGCTCGAGCGGTGAGATCCGGTCGGCGGAAGTACCCGGGAAAGAGGTTTGGACCGCGGTAGACCAACTCGCCCACGCTTCCCGGTTCACTCAGTTCGTCATTCCCTTCTTCGAGGAGGCGAACTTCGATGCCACTAATGCCCGAGGGCCACTGCAGCCCCTTCTTGCCCCACCAGGGAAAGTGGTCTACCCGCATGGCCGGGTCGGGTATGTCGTCGGCTCCAGCTATGAGCACCGTACCCTCATTCTGGCCCCACATGTTGACTACCTCGATCCCCCACCGCTGGCGGAACTCCTCCAGGCTGTGGGCTGAAGGCGGCGCCGAGCCCGTCGCGATAGTGCGGAAAGGCCCGATCTTGAGGTTGTTGTGATCAGTCTGCGCCTGCTTAGCGATCATGTTGAGGAGCGCCGGGACCAGAAGTGTGAAGTCCGCCCCTTCGGCCATCTGCTCCTGCAGCAAGGCCATGTTAAGCGGGTGATGCAACAACAGGGTACCCCCGGTAAGGAGCCAAGGGATCAATGAAGTTCCCACGCCAGCCATATTTACCAGCGGTGGAGTAACCAGCAACCGACCGCCGTTGGGGATTGCCAGCGACTTGAGGAGGATCCCGCCCAAGAAGCGCCAATTATTGTGGGTAAGGGGGCACCCTTTTGGCTCGAGCTCGGTGCCCGAAGTCCAGCAGAGACTAAATGCGTCGTCTGCATTGATCCGCGCCGTCGCTGCTTTGGAGACGTCGGGCTCGGTTCGAGCCAACTTAGACAGCGCGGAGAGGCTGAGAGACTCCGCCAAGTCGGTTCCGGTGGCCGCTTCCTCGGCGAAGGCGAGGTGGTCGATCCCTTTGAAGTTCTCTGCTCCGATGTAGACGTTGGCTCCAGTGAGCTCTGCAACATGGCGTATTTCCCGGT
>JAKASN010000025.1 GCA_021819025.1 Actinomycetes bacterium
CGTACACCTCATCGACACCCCTGGGCACGTCGACTTCGGATACGAAGTTAGCCGCTCGCTTGCGGCGTGTGAGGGGGTGATACTCCTGGTGGATGCCTCCCAGGGCATTGAAGCTCAAACCTTGGCCAACTGCTATTTGGCGATTGAAAATGACCTTGAGATCGTCGCGGTCTTGAATAAGATCGACCTTCCCGCAGCTGATCCGGATCGTTATGCCGCCGAGATCGAGACCGTACTGGGAATCCCCGCGGAATCTATCCTTCGCGTTTCCGCCAAGACCGGAGCTGGCGTAGCAGAGCTCCTTGACGCTGTGGTGGCGCGAATTCCCGCTCCGGTGGGTGACCCCTCAGCCCCCCTTCGGGCGTTGATTTTCGACTCCTATTACGACCAGTACCGCGGCGTGGTCTCGTCGATCAGGATCATGGATGGCAAACTCCGATCGCACGATCGCCTCCGGTTCATGCAGGCAAATAGCTTTCATGGCGTGGAAGAGATCGGGGCAAGGACTCCGGTGCCGGTTCCCGTCGACGAACTGGGGCCTGGAGAGGTCGGTTATCTCATCACCGGGATCAAAGACATCGGACAAGCTCGATCCGGTGAGACGGTGACCACTGCGGAAAATGGCGCAACGGTGGCCCTGGCGGGATACCGTCACCCCAAGCCCATGGTCTTTTGTGGCCTGTACCCGGTGGACGGAGACGAATTTGAAGATTTGCGAGAGTCGCTGGAGAAGCTGCGCCTCAACGACGCATCTTTCAGCTATGAGCCGGAGACTTCACTGGAGCTGGGGTTTGGCTTTCGATGCGGCTTCTTGGGACTGCTCCACATGGAGATCGTGCGAGAGCGTCTTGAGCGGGAGTTTAACCTCTCTTTGATCGCCACGGCACCGTCGGTGGAGTACCGCGTCCTGCTGGCGGGCAGAGAGGACTTTGTCGTGGTCGACAACCCCTCGGAGATGCCCCCAGCCCAGTCAATTGCCAAGATCGAGGAGCCCTATCTCAAGATTGACATCCTCACTCCGACGGAATTTACCGGGGCGGTAATGGACCTTTGTCAAACCCGACGAGGTGAGATGCTCCAGATGAGCTACATTTCCCCTGAGAGGGTGGAACTCAACTATCGTATTCCTCTCGCCGAAGTGGTGATGGACTTCTTTGACGCCCTCAAGTCACGGACTAAGGGTTATGCCAGCCTGGACTACGAAGCTGCGGGTTATGCCGAATCCGACTTGGTTAAGCTCGATATCTTGCTGAACTCCGCTCCGGTGGATGCGTTTTCGGCGATAATCCACAGGAGTAAATCTTACGACTACGGTCGCAAAATGGTAGCCAAACTTCGAGAGCTCATTCCCCGGCAACTCTTTGACGTTCCCATCCAGGCAGCCGTGGGTGGACGGATCATCGCACGCGAAACGGTCAAGGCACGGCGCAAGGACGTTCTCGCTAAGTGCTACGGCGGTGATATCACCCGCAAGCGCAAACTCCTCGAGAAGCAGAAAGAGGGAAAGAAGCGCATGAAGAACATCGGGAGGGTCGAAGTGCCTCAAGAGGCCTTCATATCCGCGCTGCGTCTCGACGATAACAATTAGCCGGAGGACCCTGGGCGATCTCGTCGCTATGTACGAGGCTCGTCCGCGAGGCGCTAACCTCCGCACCAGCGATGTCACGTGGTGCCTTTCCCCCTGATTTCAGAGTTCAGCGCTCACCCAAGCGCCGAGCAGATAAGTCTTGGCGTCGGATCACCCAGTTGGGGCGCGATACGCCATAATCTGGGCGATCTTTGGTTGTGGATGAGTTCGGTTAGCATCGAGGACAAGATGGACGCTACGCCGATGCAACTACTTGAGGCTCTCGCAAATGATCCCGTGGTGCGAGAAGATCCTTATCCTCTCTATCGCAACGCGCGCGCCATGGGCGAAGTGCTTTCCCTCGGAAACGGCTTCTTTGTGGCAAGCGGATATCGCGCCGCCGAGACGGTGCTTCGCAGCCCGAAATTCCAAAAGGTACCGCCCGATGGCGCGACTCGACGCAGATCGGTCTTCGATCCCGACTACCCAACCTCGATGCTCTTTTTAGACCCCCCTGAACATAGCCGATTGCGCCGTGCGGTGGCGGGCTACTTTGTGCCCTCGCAAGTTTCCGCGATGCTCACTGCGATAGGCGATTGTGCCAAAGACCTGGTGGGGAGCTTGGTTGCCAAAGGCGGCGGCGACTTCGTCGAGGAGGTCTCGGCAAAGCTTCCGATTCGGGTGATTTCGTCAATGCTCGGTGTGCCATCGAAAGAGGGTGAGGCTCTTCGCGCCAGTGTGGCGATTGTGGCCCGCTCGCTTGATCTAGGTAGCGAGTTCGACCCCGTCTCGAGCTCGGAGCTAGCCGTGGCTGGCGCGGAACTTTTGGGGTATTTCTCGGATCTCATCGCCCAAGACAGCTCCGGTGCCACGATGCTCGCGAGGATGCAGCACGGGAGCGATCCCCTCAGTGCCAAGGAGAGCGCAGTAATGGCGCTTCTCCTGTTCATGGCGGGATTCGAGACCACGGCCAATCTCATCTCTTCGATGATCTTTATGATCAGCACCGACGACGGTATCGCCGCACAGGTGAATGCTAGGGAGGCAGATATCCCCGCGTTGGTGGAAGAATTTCTTCGCCTCGAGGCCCCGGTTCAGCTCGACGGGCGCGTCGCCGGAGGAGATCTTGACTTAGCGGGAGTTCGCGTACCAAGGGGGAGTTTCGTGATGACGCTCATAGGCGCGGCCAATCGTGACGCTGAGATCTTCGCAAACCCCGATCAATTCCTACCATCGCGCCGCGATGCTACGGTACTCTCCTTTGGCGCTGGCATCCACCACTGCCTCGGTGCCGCGTTGGCCCGAGCAGAGGCTCGCGCGGTGCTCAGTTGCGTCCGGGAGTTGGGTAGGCCGCGCTTGGTTTCAGCGCGCCGCAAGCCTTCTCTGACCCTTCGTGGCTTCGAATCGCTTGTGGTGGAAGTTTAGGTGCCCATGTCGGCATGGTACTTCGATCTTTGCAGGGCGGGCTTCTAAGTGGCCCCAGTGGTGATGTGGTTTCGTCGCGACCTGCGGGTTAGAGATAATCGTGCTCTGGCCCGCGCCGCAAGCATTGCAGGTGAAGATGGCGTTGCGGCAATCTTCGCCTTCTCGGCGCAGTTGATGGCAAAGTCGTCGCCTCAGCGAGTCTCCTACCTGCTGGACGCGTTGCGATCCCTCAATCTCACCGTGGGAGATCGCCTGAACTTCAGCTACGGAGATCCCGCTCGCGATGTTGGGGATTTTGCGAGCTCGCTTGAGGCAAGCATCGTAGTTGCTACTAGGGAGTTCTCACCTTTGGGGCGCCAGCGTGACCTTCGCGCCAAGGCACTGCTCGCTGAGAGGGGGATCGCTCTGGAATTGGGCGATTCGCCTTATCTCATTCCTCCCGGGAAGCTCTTGCGGAGCTCCGGCGACCACTACCGAGTCTTTACTCCGTTTTACAAAGCGGTACTCGCCCAAGGATTCGGAGAACCTCGACCCGCACCGGCAGTGGAGTTCGCTCCGCGGTCTCGATTTGATGCCTTGGCCCAGGAGGCGCTTTTGGCACCGCTGCGCTTTGATGTCTCGCAATTTCCCGCCAGCGAAGAGGCTGCGCGTCACCGCCTCGTCGAATTTCTTTCCGCTAGCGCGGCTAGTTATCGCGTGGACCGCAACGATCCCTCCCTGGAGGGGACTTCGCGCCTCTCTCCCGCACTGCGATTTGGAGTTATACACCCCCGCGAGATCGCCGCGGCCGCGGGGGACTTTCCTGGTGGCGACGAGGTGCTTCGTCAGTTGGTTTGGCGTGACTTCTTTGCTCAGGTGGCGAGCTCGGCTCCTCGCGGAGTATGGGAGAACTTTGACACGCGTTACGACTTGTTCGAGTTCGACGATCCTTCCACTGCTCAAGCCAGAGATCGCCTTGACGCTTGGAAGCAGGGCAGCACGGGATACCCCATCGTGGATGCCGGCATGCGCCAATTGCGCAACACTGGCTGGATGCACAATCGGGTCAGGATGATTGCCGCCTCCTTTCTCGTCAAGGATCTCCATATCCACTGGAGGATCGGCGCGAAATTCTTCCTGGAGCACCTGCTCGATGGAGATGTCGCCAGCAACAACTTTTCCTGGCAGTGGGTTGCTGGATCGGGAACTGACGCCGTCCCTTACTTTAGGGTGTTCAATCCAGTGCTTCAATCCAAGAGGTTCGATGCCACCGGCAACTACATTCGCCGCTTCGTTCCCGAGCTCGCCCACCTCTCCAATAGATTCATCCATGAGCCCTGGGAGGCCCCATCCCAAGGCCCGCTCGCCGCAAGTAGCTATCCGGAAAGAATCGTTCGCCATGACCTGGAGCGAGAGGAGGCTTTGCGACGATACGCCACGATGAAAAGAGGCGGTGGCTGGGAGCGCTAGCTAGCTCTAGCGGGCGGCGCTTTTACGGCTGGGCTTGCGCCTTGTGGCGCGAGCAAAGATGGTGAGAACCACCGCGAGATAGACGACGTATACCAGTCCCTGGAGGATGCTCGGCCGCGATGCGTAGCCGAAGAAGGTGTGCACGATGTCGCCCAGAGTCGATTGATCGTTGAGAAATGCCGTGGTGTTCCACATCGCATGGGTGAGGATGGGAAGATAACCGAGCTGCTGCAAGTTCTGAATCGCGTCGATGAGGAGTCCCGCGGCGAAGATCATCAACGCGAAGCCCAAAACCCGAAATGCCCGGGCAACGTTGAGGCGCTTGCCCATTCGATAGACCAAAACTGCGAAAACGAGTGACGCCGCAAGCCCGAGGGCGGCGCCAACCACGGCGCCTTTGCCATTGGTGGCAAATACTATCGCCAAGGTAAAGACCATCGCTTCGAGAGACTCCCTGCCTACCGCTTGGGCTGCCATGAGGCCAAGTCCAAGTCGTGCGCCGCGCTTGAGTGCGAAGTCTGCCTTGTCCCGAAGCTCCTTGGCGAGATTTTTGGCGTGCGAGGACATCCAAAAAGTCATGTAAGTCATTACCGCTGCGGCGACGAGGTAGGTGACAGTTTCGAACTGCGTTTGGAGCCGGGTGCCAGCGTAGTTTTTGAGGGTGAGATAGATCGCCGCGCCGGCAAACGTGGCAAAGATAAGGGCGATGACGACACCTACAATGACGTCGCGAAAGTTCTCTCGCTTGTCAATCTTGTCGAGATAGGCAAGCAGGATCGCTACGATCATCGAAGCTTCGATGCCTTCTCGTAAAAATATCGCAAACGTAGCGAGCAACCAAGACCTCGTTTAATCTCTAGCGAACGATGGACACTTGAGTCCAACCGGCCATCTGCAACTTTCGCCACGTTTGCATTTGCTTTGACGCCGCTGAATTCTTAGCTTGGGTTTAATTTTAGAGCGCGTGGAGTTTTACTCGCGACCCCATCACCAAAGTCTTACTCCGACGACACCTACATCTGGCTTGGGCGCTTAGGTGTCTTCGCGCTTGTGTGGCTATCTAGCTTGCGCTTTTGTGCCGCCTAAGGGCAAGGACATCCTCTTTGCGACGGAGTGAAGTTAGGCTGGAATAGTGTTCTGGTACGTGGAAGGATGGCGGGACCAGCTTGAGAGCACCGATCGAGGACGACGGAGAGTTCGACGGGTCGCATCTCCAAGAAGAGATTGAGTCACACGGATTTGCGGTCTTAAGCTCGGATGCCTACACTTTCGGGTCACCGACGCCGCTCGCACATCCACTCGTCTCGATCGTGATGCCTTTTTATAACCCTGGTGCTGCTTTCGGCGCCGCGATTCGCGAGGTCCTCGATGTTTTGGATCGCAGCGGCGTGGGGTATGAACTCATCGCGGTGAGCGACGGCTCTACGGACTCGAGTCCGAACATTCTTGCGCAGTTGGGCGTCTCCACGGTAAAGGACGTCTACCATCTCCGCCGACACGGCAAAGGCGCGGCGCTTCGTACCGGACTGTTGCTTGGCAAGGGCGACTACCTGGGCTTCATCGACGCCGATGGTGATATTGATCCCAACGCGTTGGCCAGCTTTATAGCGATTCTTCGTGTCGATGAGCCCGATATCATCCTTGGCTCAAAGCGCCACCCCAACTCCGAGGTCGTCTATCCTCCGCTGCGACGAGCGTATTCTGGCATCTATCAGCTGCTTGTGAGAGCTTTATTCGACCTCTCGGTTAAAGACACTCAGACGGGCATCAAGTTGTGCAAGCGCGAAGTCATCGAGCGGGCTCTCCCCCTCATGGTGGAAAAGCGTTTTGCCTTTGATCTCGAACTCTTCGTGGTTGCACGGCGCCTCGGTTATCGCAACTTCTACGAAGCGCCGGTGGTGATCCGGGAGCGCTTCTCAAGCACCGTGAACTTAGTTGCGGTGCTCCGAACCCTAATCGATACTTTGGCGATCTTCTATCGGGAGCGAATTTTGCACTTTTATGATCGAAACACCTAAATTTGGAGCAAAAGCGCCACATTCGCTCCTAATCTCAAGCGCTCTATTCGCTACCAGTTGGCACTCGGTAGACTTAACTGCTAAAGGCATGAGAGTTTAATCTCAAAGGGAAAGCATGAACGCTGGAGTCGACGATCGCAGGGCCTCAATACTGCGTGCGGTTATTGAAGCATATATCAACTCGGCTGAGCCGGTGGGTTCGGCCCATGTCGCTTCGTTGCCGGGGATCGGGGTCTCCTCGGCGACAATTCGCAGCGAGATGAATGCCCTGGAAGCTGAGGGTTATTTGCAGCAACCCCACACCAGTGCGGGAAGGGTGCCCACCGAGCGCGGGTATCGGAGATATGTCGACGAGTTGATGACTTCCATTGATGTAGGCCCCGAGCGTATCGACCGTGTCGATCACTTCTTCAACCACGCTCACCTGGAGATCGAGGAGTTGCTCTCCTCCACGAGCCGCTTATTGACCAGTATTACCGACTGCGCGGCGGTGGTAACCGGTCCGTCTCCACAGCGAACCCACGTCCTCTCGGTGCAGTTGGTGAGCTTGGGAGGTCGTGCGGTCCTCATCGTGGTAGTCGACGCGAATGGTTCAGTGGAAAAGCGAACCATGGAGTGGCCGAGCGAACCCGAGGAACGGCATTTGATTGAGATCGGAACCATCCTCACTAATCACTTTCGCAACCGCGAAGTCCGCGAAGTCGACGATATTCCCCACAGCCCCGACGCGATGGTCGACACGCTGATTCCGGCCTGTATCTTGGCTGCCAAAGAAGCGGTACGCGGAGCGGAGAGGGATGGGGTCTTCATTGACGGAGCGAGCCGAGTAGTTCGGGCCTTTGATGCCCTGGAGACGGTTCGAGGGATTATCTCGATCTTAGAGCGCCATTACATGGTGGTCTCTTTGATGAGGTCGATACTCTCCAAGGGTCAGGGCGTAGCCATCGGGTCCGAGCACGGACTCAGCTCGCTGCGCGAATGTGCTGTTATCGTGGCACCTTATCGTGTCGATGGTGTCCAGGTGGGCACTGTCGGATTGATTGGACCGACCCGGATGAATTATGGCTCAGTGATTGGCGTCGCACAACTCGTCAGCGAGGGCCTAGGCAAAAGACTTAGTGAGGGATAGATGGCTGCTGACTTTTATGAGCTTCTCGGCGTGAGTCGCACCGCAACCGATGACGAGATTAAAAAGGCTTACCGCAAGCTCGCGAGAGAGCTCCACCCGGACGCAAATGGGGGTGATAAGGAGTCCGAAGAGAAGTTCAAGCATGTCAGTACGGCATATGAGACTCTTCGCGACCCTGAAAAGCGCCGCGTCTACGATACCTACGGCTCCGCCGGTCCCCAAGGCATGGGCGACCCCGGTGACTTCTTTGCCTCTGGTCAGGGATTTGGCGACATCTTCGAGTCGATGTTCGGCGCGGCTTTCGGGAACAGTTACCGCGGTCCGCGCACTGGTGCCCTTCGCGGCGAGGACATGGAGATCGCACTTGCGTTGAGCTTTGAGGAGGCGGTCTTTGGGGCGCAAAAGGAAGTTACCATCCGTGTCCCTACCACCTGTTCTACCTGTGGGGGCAACGGCTCTAAGCCGGGTACCGCGCCGACGATTTGTCCGATTTGCCAAGGTAGTGGTTCGGTTAAAAAGGTAGCACAGACCATTCTTGGACGCATGATGACCACGGCAGTCTGCGATCGTTGTCGCGGTGCTGGGCAGATCATCTCGACGCCATGCCCGGATTGCCGCGGTGAAGGGCGGCGCACCTTGGACCGCACCTACACCGTGGAGGTTCCTTCTGGCGTCGATGACGGCACCACTTTGCATCTCACTGGCAAAGGAGCGGCAGGTTCAAGAGGTGGACTCCCCGGAGACCTCTTTATCCAACTCCGAGTGCTGCCAGACGAACGATTCACCCGCGAGCATAACGACATCTTGTCGAGTGTCCATATCAGCTATGTCCAGGCAGCATTGGGCGTGCAGCTCGAGATCGAGACTTTGGATGGAGCCGAGACTCTGACGGTGCCGGGAGGGACTCAGTCGGGTCGGCGCTTCGTATTGCGCTCCAAAGGCGTGCCGCACCTTCGCTCTAGAGGCCGAGGGGACCATGTCGTCACCGTGGTGGTCGATATTCCCACTGAACTCGCGCCCGAAGAAGAACAACATTTGCGAGACTTGGCGCAACTGCGCGGGGAGGAAGTGGCCCATCATGAGGAAGGGCTGTTTTCTAAGATCAAATCGGCTTTCCGCTAAGAGGAGTTATCTCTAAGACACGGCTCCCGACGTTCCTTCTTCTACGGTGATAGATGACTGCTATGCGATTTGAGTCTTGGCATCTGACTTCTAGGGCCCACCTGGTTCTCGAAGCTGCCGAGGTAGCCGCCCTTGATGAGTCGCACCTTCATCACCTTTTCGACGTGCGGCGCCTCGACGTTGGTGACCTCGTTACCCTTTGCGATGGTGCGGGAACCCTCCGTCGCGCCGAAGTGGTGCGGGTCCAAGCCCAAGCTCCGTCGCGCCGAGGCCAACGTCGCGAACGAGGTCTCACACTGCTGGCCAAGGGGGCGCCCGAGACTTTTGCGGTGCCTGAGTTCAATATCGAGATGGTCCTCGCCATGATCGACTTCTCTAAACTTGAAATAGCACTCTCGAAATTGACGGAGCTAGGGGTTTCTGAGATCACCTTGGTGGAGGCTCGCCGTTCTTTATCAGTTGCCGGGGGAGCCAAGCGGGTTACTCCCGAGCGGATTACCCGCCTTTTGCGCGAATCTGCCTCGCAATGTCGGTCATTATTTCTACCCAAAGTGACATTTCAGACCATGGAGAGTGTGCTTGCGAGGGTCACTGTGTGCGAGCGCGGTGCGCCAGCGATGCAAGTTCGGCCGAGGGCTCTCTTGATCGGACCCGAGGGGGGCTTCGAAGCAGGAGAGATCCCTGAGGGAGTGAGGAAAGTGTCCTTGCCAGGCCATGTACTGCGCGCTGAGACCGCAGCAATCGCCGCTGCAGCAATTGCCCTTAGCCTCACTGAGTAGTGAAATGACAAATTGGTGTTTTTGACACATGGAGTGATCTAATCGGGTAGAATTTGTGGTTGTCGTCGAGGAATTACGCAGGACTTCATGACTATCAGAGAAGACGAGATCACAGAGGGTTACGCTTCGGCGGTGGGATCGCGGCTCAGGTCTGTGCGCAAGCAGAAGAAGCTGTCTCTGCAGGCGGTCGAGGCGATTTCCGGTCTGGAGTTCAAAGCGTCGGTACTCGGCGCTTACGAACGCGGGGAGCGGTCAATCTCGGTGCCGAGGCTACAGCGGCTCGCCGCCCTTTACGACGTTCCTATTGATCAACTGCTTCCCAAAGACCCGTTCAGCAATACTTCCGTCGGACAAGACGACTCCGAGGCTATCAATCTCGCTAATGAGTTTGTCGTTGATCCCATGGCGCCAGACTTGTCCCCATCGCGTCGGAGCTACACCTCCAATGATGCCAAGATTACCATTGATCTAAGTCGTCTCAACGAGGTAAGCGGCCCGGAGCGGGACGTGCTCAAACGCTACTTGGGCATGATTCAAGTGCAGCGGCAGGATTTCAACGGGCGAATGATCACCATCCGTACCGAAGACTTACGCGTAATTGGATGCATTTTCGAACTTACTTTAGACCAAATGAGTTCTCGTCTCGATGACCTTGGTCTGAGGTTGCGCTAACCTGAGTTTGAGGTCGTCGTCCTTGGCGTCGGCTCAATTCGCAACAAAGACGGAGTTCATGTCCCTCGGATTGTATATTCATGTTCCTTTTTGCACTTCACGCTGTGAATACTGTGCTTTTGCCACCTGGGCGGATCGGTTTGACTTTCTCGATGACTACGTGGACCTTGTAGTCCGCGAGATTGCGCTGCGGCGACGTGAGCTGCGTGCCGGGGAGTTTTCCACGGTGTATCTGGGCGGAGGAACGCCAAGCTTGCTCTCTCCCGCCCAGCTCGAGCGGATTCTTGTACCCGTACTCAGCGGGTCCACTACCGAAGTCACCATGGAAGCCAATCCGGAGTCACTCTCGGAGAAGATCTCCACTTATCTCGATCTTGGCATTACGCGTATCTCATTGGGGGTGCAGTCTTTACGTGACAGCGACCTTGAGTTGCTGGGACGTGCCCATAGCGCGGCCTCGGCCAAGGAGGCCATCGAGAAGC
>JAKASN010000026.1 GCA_021819025.1 Actinomycetes bacterium
GGGGTTCGCCGCCCGCCATTGAGGAGTCGAGATCGAATCCCAGAAGGTCCGAACACTTTCGGTGCGATCGAGCACAAGTATTCGTGTCGCTTGGGTGAATCCCGCCGACGGTGCCCTAGTTCCGGCCTGAACGATCCGCGCTAGCTGATCTGAGGCGATAGGCGTATCAAAAAAGTCGCGATGGGTTCGCCGCGCTCTAACGACTTGGGAAAAATCCAATGCGCACTCCCGAGCTAATCTTATGGCGTACAAGGTTAGATCACATCGAGGTTCCCACCTTTAGGATTATCTAGAGAGTTCCCCTAGTAGGGCCGCTAGCCGATGGGATTTCCACTGCTGTTTGGGGGGATGCGGGAATGTTGACCAAAGTGGTAGAGTTTTAGATAGATATCGTGGAACGAAGGCAGGTGCTCCATCATGGCGGGTTTTAGGGATTTTCTCGGCAGTGTCAAGGGCCAGATCCAAGAAGTGTCAACGTCCGAAGCCGAAGTGTTAGCCGATAGAGGTTGGCTTTTGCTAGACGTGCGCGAGGCCGATGAGTTCGAACAAGGTGCGATTCCGGGATCGCTTTTTATACCGCGGGGAAATCTTGAGCTCCAGATAGAGGCGAAGGTCACGGACAAATCGACCCCTTTGTTGGTCTATTGCGCCGGTGGAGTTCGATCTGCACTGGCGGCGTTTTCGCTTCAAGCTATTGGATACGAGAGGGTCGTTTCCATGGCGGGAGGTTTTAATCGCTGGAAAGATGAGGGGAGGGATTGGTCCAAGCCGACTGTTCTCACCCCCGAACAGAGAAATCGCTACCACCGCCACCTCTTGCTTCCCGAGGTGGGCGACTCCGGACAGAAGAGACTCCTCGATGCTAAAGTTTTGCTTCTCGGCGCTGGGGGCCTCGGGTCGCCTGCAGGCCTGTATCTCGCTGCGGCGGGAGTGGGCACCATCGGAGTCATTGATATGGACGTTGTCGACGCTTCGAATTTGCAGCGCCAGATCCTCCACAACATGGACCGCATCGGGGATCGCAAGGTGGATTCTGCCAAAAAGACACTTACGCTTTTGAATCCCGACGTGAACGTCGTTACTTACGATGTGAGGTTGGGAGCCGGGAATATCCTCGATATCATCGACGGATACGATGTCATCGTGGATGGTACGGACAACTTTCCCACCCGTTACCTCGTCAACGACGCGTCGTTGATCAAACGGATTCCAGTGGTACACGGTTCGATCTTCCGCTTCGAAGGCCAGGCGACAGTTTTTGATCCCTACGTAGGCCCCTGTTACCGTTGCTTTGTGCCTGAACCCCCTCCGGCAGAGTTGGCCCCCTCGTGTGCTGAAGCAGGAGTGCTTGGCGTTCTGCCCGGAATCATCGGTTCCATTCAGGCCATGGAAGCGATCAAGATTATCCTCGGACTCGGCGATACCCTCGCAGGGCGAATTCTTGCTTATGATGCCATGGAGGAGAACTTCAGGAACTATCGCATCCGTCGCGATCCGAATTGCCCCGCCTGCAGTATTGACCCGGACCTCATCCAGATCGCCGAATACGACGAACTCTGCATGCCCCATCCGATTGCTGCACCCATAGGCTAGCTGTGTCGCTTTGAAGTGTGATAACCCGGCCAACAAGCACGGCCGTGCGGCGCCCGCCGGGCAGACTATGAGTGCGGTCCCCTCAAGTGAGGCTCAGGAGTTGTCACGCCATCGGTCTTTGGATGACCGCTTTGATTCTGCCGTTCGCATCGTTGATTACGATCCGCAATGGCAAGTGTTGGCTGGGGCTGAACTCAGTCGCATCAAGGGGCTTCTCGGGACGGTAGCGGTTCGGGTAGAGCACGTTGGCTCAACTGCCGTGCCGGGCCTGGCGGCCAAGCCAGTCCTCGACCTTCAACTCTCCGTGCCCGACATCAAGCAGCGGGATGCATACCTTGAGCCGTTGGCGGCGCTCGGCTATCTGTTCGTGCCAGAGCCGACCTCGCCGGACTATCACTTTTTCGCTAAGCCGCCGCAACGACCCCGGAGTTATCACCTCCATGTCTGTGAGGCGGCGAGCCAAGACGAGTTCCGTCATCTCGCCGTTCGTGACTTTTTGCGTGCGCATCCCGACGAGGCGGCCAGCTACGCGGCCCTCAAACGTGAAGTCGTCGCTCGCGCGCCAGGGGACCGCCTTGTCTACATTGACGGCAAGGATGTTTATGTGGCTGCCCTTGAGGAGCGGGCGGTCACATGGGCGCGCTCGGCTATCTGAGGGTTTCGCTCGCATGCCGCCGAGAGGCTAAGCGCGTCCGCGCGCGTCGGCTCTGAGGCGACTAACCGCAGCTCGAAGGTCGCCGATGGAAATCATGCAACCTTGACCTGGCAGGCCTTGCCATCTAGTTACAGCTGCATGAGCCTTAGCAGCCGGGCGAGATGCCGCTTGTTTGCCAGGAGGCGCGCCCGGCCGCCAAGCCGTTTGCCCTTCGACTCCAACCGACGTTGTAGGCCGCGAGTTCTCATAGCTTGCCTGCGGGTGCTCCTTGATCAGGTCGGGTCCCCCCGTACTCCTGCATGATCGAGTCGATCACGGCTAGTTGCGGCACAAGCTTCCCTACGGGCCGGCGACGCACCTTGGTGGGGAAGCTTTCCAAGATGTTCCCCATGCACAATGCTGGCGAAAATCGGCCATGGACCTGGCGTAACCGTAGGCCCCTCGGTGACGAGCTGCTTTGGGACCGAGCGTGCTTGACGCCATTCCGGTCGATATTGGCGTGCCTTGAGCGACGGTTAGCGCGACATCCAAGGTCTTGGCCTAGCCACCGAACCCGACGTGGGAATGGTCATAAGCGCGGCACGCAGTCTCCCGCTATGCGCCTGGTGCCCCACATTGCCTCCTCGCCTTGTGTCGGGAGCTCCTTATGCGCGCGGGGAATCGGCAAAGGAGATCTCGGATCACACCCAAGAGCGTCGCGAGGCGGCATCGAGGTCTCTTGATTAGTGCCCCGATAGCGGATTAAGCCTGCTTTGGGCGGCAACTCCGCGGCTAGGCGCATAGCCCGAGGCCCCCGAAATTTTTTAGCTCCTTTCCATCAGCTATCATCTAAGCAATGGCTGAGCGACGCGACCACTTGACAGACTCCGGTATCAAGGTAAATCCCTACTACGATTCGAGCGATCTGAGCGACTTCCGCATAGATGAACAACTCGGGGTGCCGGGAGAGTTTCCCTTTACCAGGGGTATTTACCCTGACATGTATCGCGGCAAGCTCTGGACGATGCGCCAATACGCCGGATTTGGCACCGCCGCGGAGACCAACGCGCGTTTTAAATTTCTTCTTGAGGCAGGACAGACTGGCCTCTCCTGTGCATTTGACCTTCCTACCCAGATGGGTTTCGACTCCGACCATCCTCGCGCCGAAGGGGAGGTGGGCAAAGTCGGCGTGGCGATCAGCTCGTTGGCGGACATGCGCGAACTTCTCGCAGGGATTCCTCTCGACCGGGTTACCACGTCTATGACGATTAATTCCACTGCGTCGATACTTTTGCTACTATATCAGCTGGTTGCAGAGGAGCAGGGCATCTCCTCGCAGTCCCTGCGCGGAACGGTTCAGAATGATATCCTCAAAGAATACGTGGCGCGCGGCACCTACATCTATCCGCCACGACCCTCGATGCGGATTATTACCGACGTATTCTCGTATTGCCAGGAGAACATGCCGTCTTGGAATACCATTTCGATCTCCGGATACCATATCCGTGAGGCGGGATCAACCGCTGTGCAGGAGATTGCCTTTACCATCGCGAATGGCATCGCCTACGTAGAGGCGGCGATCGCTGCCGGACTTGACGTCGACGATTTTGCGCCACGCCTCTCTTTCTTCTGGAACGCTCATAACAACCTCTTCGAGGAAGTCGCAAAGTATCGCGCTGCGCGCCGTATCTGGGCGAAGATCATGGCAGAGCGCTTTGGTGCGAAAGACAAGCGTTCGCTGGTGCTGCGCTTTCACAGTCAGACCGGTGGGTCGACTCTGACCGCACAGCAACCCGAAGTCAACTTGATTAGAGTGGCGATTCAAGCGCTCTCCGCGGTGCTTGGCGGGACGCAGTCCTTGCATACCAATGGGTTTGATGAGGCCCTTGGATTGCCGACTGAGCGTGCGGCGAAGTTGGCGCTACGAACTCAACAGGTAATCGGATTTGAATCCGGCGTGACCGACACCGCAGATCCGCTCGGGGGGTCCTACTTTGTGGAGTCCCTTACCAATGAAGTCGAGACACTTGCCCTGCAATACTTGGAGCGCATCGACGAGATGGGCGGAGCGGTCGAGGCTATCGAAAACGGCTACATGCAAGAAGAGATTGAGCAGGCAGCATACTCTTATGCCAAGTCGATCGACTCTGGCGAGAAGGTGATTGTGGGGGTAAATCGCTTCGTGGACACAAACGCTGAGCGCACGGAAGTCTTTCCGATTAACCCGGTATCGCAAAAAGCCCAGGCCGATCGAGTTCGACGCCTTAAAGTGGAGCGCGATAACACGCTTGTGGAGATGAAGTTGGCCGCTCTCAAGTCCGCGGCATTGGGAGACGAAAACCTAATGTATCCCATGCGCGAAGCTCTGCGCGCCTACGCCACCCTCGGCGAGGTTGCCGATACTTTGCGTGGGGTTTTTGGGACCTACTCCCCGAGAGGCTAGCCTGAACAAGTGAAATTTGTCATTATTGGAGGCGGTCCAGCGGGAATTCAAGCGGCGACCCACGGCGCACGCCTTGGTGCTCAAGTCACCGTGATTGAACGAGACATAATCGGAGGCGCGGCAAACCTGTGGGATTGCATCCCATCCAAGGCGATGATTGCCACTGGTGACGTAGTTAGCATGGCCCGACGAGCAGAGAAGATGGGACTTAGCCCACTGCAGCCTGCTCTTGATCTCGGCGCAATGTCAGCACGCGTGCAATCGATAACCCACCGTCTCGCAGAATCGACGATGTCGCTCCTGGAGTCCCAGGGTGTTACTGTGATCAACGGCACAGGATGGTTGCTCTCCTCCCATGAAGTAATTGCTACGATCGGCGGCGGCGAAGAGTTGCAACTTGACGCCGATGCCATCCTTTTGTCCACGGGGTCGCGGCCCCGTGTGCCCGATTGGGCCGAGGCCGATGGGGATCGCGTTTTGACCACGCGTCAGGCCTATCCACCTCCGGTGATACCTGAGCATCTCGTCGTGGTGGGTTCCGGAGTGACCGGAGTGGAGTTTGTCCACATGTTCCGCTCCTTCGGTTCCAAGGTCTCTCTTATCGTCTCTCGTCAGCAAGTTTTGCCGGCCAAGGACCCCGAGGTAGCTGCTGCGCTGGAGAGCGATTTTCTTCAAAGCGGAGTACGACTCTTCAAGGGGGCGCGAGCGATCGGACTGAGCCGAGGAGATGATGGGGGAGTTTCCGTCCTCTGCGACGACCAAAGGGTTGTAAGTGGCTCCCACGTGCTCTTTGCGATTGGATCGATTCCCAACTCGGATGGGTTGGGTCTAGATAAGGCGGGCGTGTTCGTAGATGGTGGTGGCTACATTCCCGTCGATCATCACTGTGTCTCGAACCTGCGCCATATTTATGCTGCAGGCGATATCTCCGGCAAGCTTCCCTTGGCCTCGGTGGCATCGATGCAAGGGCGAAAGATTGCCGAGCACGTCATGGGCCTCGATTCTCGAAGCCATCGACATCTCGACTACGAGAAAGCCGCTTCGGCGATCTTCACCGAACCTGAAATTGCTGATGTTGGTCTCGCTGAAGCCGAAGCGTTCGCCGGGGGACGCAAAATCAGGGTGACCAAGGTACCCTTCGCGGCGAACGCGCGCGCGCTTATCGATGGGGATCCGAGAGGGTTCGTCAAAATAGTCTCCGACCCCGCCACGGGCGTGGTGTTGGGCGGATCCATTGTGGGTCGCAACGCCGCTGAACTCATTTCCGTGATCGCCGTGGCCGTCACTGCGCACTTGAGAGTGGATGACATCGTGGAATCCCTCTTGGTCCACCCCGCCCTCGCTGAGGCCCTAGCCGACGCAGCTGAGTAAGACGGTTACTCGATACTTGGATTACTTATTTGTCCCAAGCGATTCCCGAAGCTTGGTACGCTGTTTGCCGCCGAGGTAGCGCTCTCTGAGCGTGGCGTCCGTCGCTATCTTCACCGTGAGGGCCGCCATCGAGAAAGCTCCGTCGATGACGGCTCGATCTGCGCCGGCACCGATTGCAGCTGCGGTGAATTCGGGCTGATGGTTTACCGCTGGCAGGGACTCAATTCCCATGATGGGATGGATGGACGGTACAACACGCGAGACATTCCCCATATCTGTGGATGCGCGGAGCAGATCCGCTGACCCCGGTGGCATGAGAGTCCGACCGCGACTCTCCACGATGGATCTCCAAATCGTCGCCATGGTTTCATCTGTAACGATCTCCGAATACGGCGGATACGGTGAGCCGAAGGTGAGCGTTGCCCCGGTGGCCACGGCACCTGCTTCAAAGCAGGCTTTGACGCGCGGTAAGAGTTTTTCTAGCTTGCCGAGGGTGTCGGCGCGCACGATGTAGTGCGCCGAGACGTGCGCGGGGATGATATTTGGGGCATCTCCACCGTGTTTGATTATGCCGTGTATCATTTCGTCGGGAAGAAGCGACTGTCGCAAAAGGCCGATTGCCACCTGAGCGATGGTCATGGCGTCCAAGGCGTTGATCCCGAGGTTTGGAAAGGCCGCGGCGTGCGCCTCTTTGCCGACGTAGCTTATCTCGAGGTGCTGTGCGGCAACCGAGGCCATCCTGTCGAGTTCGGCGGGAGCGGGGTGCACCATCATCGCTGCGTCGATGTCCTCAAAGAGACCATCGTCCAACATGAGTATCTTGCCGCCGCCGCCTTCTTCGGCAGGGGTCCCAAAGACGCGTACGGTGATTCCGAGCGCATTTGCAAGGGGCGCGAGCAAGGTCCCGGCACCGATTGCTGCCGCGGCGATGATATTGTGTCCGCAAGCGTGTCCGACATCGGGGAGCGCGTCGTACTCTGCGCAGATTCCGATATGCATCTCACCACTGCCCGCGGAGGCCACAAATGCGGTTTCCATTCCCGCGACGTTCCTTTGTACGCTAAAGCCATGGGATGCGAGATAATTAGCGAGGACTTGGCTTGAGTAGTGCTCTTGGAAGGCGAGTTCGGGGTGGGCGTGAATGTCATGGGAGAGCTCGACGAGCTCGAACATAATCGCATCGAGGGACTTTTCTAACTGGACATCGAAGTCGGTCGGCATCTATGGCTCCTAGTTGTCGCTGTTCAAGCGATCTTAGACCACTCTGGTCTATTCGCAGCGCATCCGCGGTGTAAGCCAATTTTGGGGAGGGAAATTCCGGGAGAGTTAGTGCGGAGGGTTGCGATAAGTCTCCGGTGAGATCTGAGTTCCGCAGATCTGTAGTCCGAGCGAGAACCTCGAGAGACCTCCTCCCAAGCGTGACATTTAAGGCCCGCGCGCGGTGCGAAAGTCTCCAGCTCGCTCTGCAGGGTCAACGCAATCGATGTCGAACCGGTGGCGCATTCGCGCTCAGAGTCGCCTCCCAAGCGTTGTCACTTCGAGTGCGAGTCGGAGCATTAAGTCGCGAACATGGCCCTATGCCGCGCTTTATCTCAAGGGCGAGAGGTGCGATGGTCTGGTGGCTGTGCGACTAGCGACCTTCGCTCTTAGGTGGCCGGGGCGGGTTTGGCTGGGGAATTTTTCGGTTTCGCGCAGGAATTGTCTAGCAAGCTCGGCCAGGTTTGGGTTAGCTGGAGGGTGCCGGAGGGTTCCCGGCGGGAATTTTCACCTCCGCCACAGGAGCGTTGGGCTGAGAATAAACGACGGTCAAGTCTCCCGTGGAAGGGCCGGAGTGCTGTGAAGGGGGAGGCTGGATGACAAACTTAGAGCTAACTGATCGTAGAGCGCCATGGAAAACGGTGATTGAGCCACGCTCGGTGTAGACCCACTTCTCAAACACGGTTCTGAAGTAGTAGCGGTAGACGTTCCCGGCGCGCCAAACCTCCTGGGCCTTTATCGCATCTATTAATGGCTGGAAGATGCGTGCTTGTGCCGGTGTCATGGTGTGGCCCAAGTTGAGTTCTTGGTGAGAGTAGCCTCCACAGGATGGGCCGGCAGACCTCTCGAGGTACTGCGAGGTTCCCGTGATGATGGCGACCGGCTGTCTGAGATGGCAGTTGAGCGCTTCCACCAGGTTTAGGGAATACACATAGAGGGTGTCGGGAGCTCGGTAGAGGTAGGTCCCGCTCTGGGAGATTCGAGCCGTCGAGACCGGATTGGGATGCTGGCCGATCAAGGTCATGTTGAACGTCGCCCGCAGGGTTTTAGAGGCTTCGAGCTTACCGATCGCCTTGGCGAGTGCGGCAGAGGCCAAACTCGGTTGCGGAGGTGACGACCGTGCAAACCCGGAACAGCCTGTCACCCCTACCGCCAGCGGCAAGAGCAGAGCTGCGGTGCTTGCACGAGTCTTCACGGTGGCTTTTCTTGTCCTTCACGAGGGAACTGGCGCTATTTTGGCAGAGGCGATGCTCGTTGAGCGCAATCGCCAGCAACGACGTTTAGCCGCGAGCCTAGTTTTTCATATCCGCAATCGCCGTGCCGCCGCTAATTATGGCACGGGGAAAGAATTTGTGGGATACCTTCGAATTTCGAAGCGGCATGGTATCGACTGGGACAGGTCTTGCCCTGCTTGAACAAACTCTTCGCGTCGTTGCCAGCTGCTGGGCTTAGGCGCCTGACAACTTTCGCTGCAGCACGATCAGAGCCAAGGATTTTGGGAAAGTGCGTAAGATCTCGATGAAATCACTTTGTGGAGTGCCTCATTCGATTAGCTAAATGCAGCCATAGTTGCGGTGCTTGCGAGCCCCGGCGCGGGCGGCGTGAGCCTTCGGGTTTGCCCGAAGGGGCGATTTGTCGCTAGCGCCCGCTAAGTGACCCGAGATGGGGCTAATCCCGCGGCGCTTTAGGAGATAACCACCACTATGTCGCCGTTACCCACCGTGTCACCAGCCTTCACGCGAACTTCAGTGACCTCACCAGATTTGTCGGCGGTGATGGCGTTTTCCATCTTCATCGCCTCAAGGATACACAGAGTGGCTCCGGTTTCCACTTTGTCACCAACGGCGACGAGGACTTTGACGATCGTCCCTTGCATGGGAACCGCGATTTTACCTGAGCCACCGGTAACAGCGCCATGAGCATGCGAGCGTGCCTTATTGGCTCCACTTCGGCGCGCTGGCGCAACCTTGGTGTCGACGCCCGCCGATGCGAACTCTTCGGGCAAATAGAGCTTGACGGCGAAACGCTTCCCGTTGACTTCGGCTTGCACCTCTCTTGTCACCACGCCGGAACCGTCACCATCGACGTGTTGGGGTGGTCCAACCTTGAGCTCGCCCAGTCCCGCGACGTCCTCGACCCACTTAGTGGAATGGCGGGCCGCAACAAAGTCAGGGTGTTCCAGGATGTGGATCTGGGCCGGAATCGTAGTCGAAACTCCCTCAATGTCCGTTTCCCTAAGCGCGCGGAGCATTCGTCTTCTTGCCGTTTCGCGATCCTTTCCCCAAACGATCAGTTTTGCGATGAGGTTGTCGTAGAACTGCGACACGGTGTCGCCTTCTAGATAGCCCGCGTCCAAACGCGTGGCAAACCCGTTGGGAGCTATGAATCGAGTAATTGTTCCCGGTGAAGGCAGGAACTTTCCCGCATTGGGGTTTTCGGCATTGATGCGGCATTCGATGGCGTGGCCGTGGTGGACAATCTCGTCCTGGGTAAAATCGATCGGCTCCCCCGCGGCGATGCGGATCTGTAGCTCCACCAAGTCAAGCGAGGTGACCATCTCGGTAACGGGATGCTCCACTTGAAGTCGGGTATTCATTTCCAGGAAATAGAACTCTCCATCCTGGTAGAGGAACTCAACCGTCCCGGCGTTGCGGTAACCGCACGCCAAAGCGACCTTCACTGCGGCTTCGCCCATCGCCCGGCGGGTGGCGTCATCGAAGTCGGGAGCGGGCGACTCCTCGATGAGCTTTTGGTGGCGTCTCTGGCTGGAGCAGTCGCGCTCACCGAGCCATACCGCGTTGCCAAAGTCGTCGCAAAAGATTTGCATTTCGATGTGCCTCGGCCAGCTGAGATAGCGCTCCATGTAGCTTTCAGAGCGCCCAAAGGCCTTTTCGGCCTCGCGCTGGGCGGATTCGAGCGCCGCAGCGGCGTTGGCGGGGTCTTTTACCACGCGCATTCCGCGACCGCCGCCCCCGTAGGCTGCCTTGATGGCGATCGGCCAGCCAAAACGATTTCCGAATTCCACTACTTCGTCTGGCGAGGTTATTACCTCGGTAGTCCCGGGAACTCCTTTTACGCCAGCTTGCTCAGCGGCGATTCGCGAGCTGATCTTGTCGCCCATCACTTCGATTGCTTCGGGAGGCGGACCGATAAACGTCACGCCAATTTCAGCGATTGCTCGCGCGAAGTCGGTGTTTT
>JAKASN010000027.1 GCA_021819025.1 Actinomycetes bacterium
GCTCATCTTGGCGAAGTGGCACTCCCGGGGCGACGGCGCCCGAGAGGATGAGTTGGCGAAGCGCGTCTGTCGCCGCCTCGGTGGCGGTGGTCCGATCCAAGAACAACGGACCCCGATCTGCCACAGTTACGTTGAGGGAAGATGTACTATCTCCCGGGTCGGGAACGAGACCTATCGAAGCCATAGCATTGACTCCTCTATCGCCGCCCGACGAGGGCCGAAGCCCATCGCACCTTGGTAACCCTCCGCGATCCTGGCCGCGCAATGACGTCTCAGCACAAGCCGCAGACTGATGGTAATGCTCCGCGAACCCAGCGTGCGTCCACGTTGCCACGATCTACCAAAAACCCAACCATCGGCCTTAGCCAAAGCGGCTCTTACCGGCAGGACGTCGATTGCCGCGCCAAACCGAAGAGGACTAGGGTCCGTAGTGGACATTTCACTCATACAGGTCCCTCCCCAACATCTACCGACTTCAAGTACTTTCGTCGAGCTATCAACACCTCTGAGCTGCTCATTCAACAATCCTAACCGTCGCCACCATGTCCATCCGCGAGTACAAGAGAGCGCAGGGCGAGCCGATCCACGGCTGCGTAACTATCTTCTCGCATCTGGAGCCAATCGCTCGACAACAAGTCTTTCTTGATCTGAGGACACACTGTGCCGGGAGTCGCCAAAATGTCTTGCACCACCTCGTCGGTGCGACTCCTTAGAGCTTCAGGCTCCACCACTTCGTTGACCAAGCCCAGCCTTTGGGCCTCATAGGCGTCAAAGCTACGCCCGGTGGCGGTCATCCAGAATGCCTGGCGTCGTCCTACCACATAAGGAAGCCAGGTCAACACCAACGCTGGCGCCAAAGACGCCTTTACTTCGGGAAAACGAAAAGTTGCCGCCGTGGACGCTACAGCAACATCTGAGAGTCCCACCAACCCGACGCCAAAACCGGCGGCGTCGCCCGCCACCTCAACGACCACGGTAAGGGAGCTAAATACTATCGCAATGTTCACCTCGGCCAATGCGAGAGCCATAGATCGCATCCCTGACGCTCCGCGGGCGGAACCGTCACGCCCAGTACAAAAAGCATCCCCGGCGGATCGCAACAAAAGGACCCGCGCGGTTTGGGGTGGCTCCATGAGCAGAGAGGTAAGCTCCTTGCACATCTCCTCGGTGAACTCGTTGCCTGGTTCGCGAGATAACTCCACCCTCAAAAGTGCACCGGAGTGTACAATCTTCAGCCCGGTAGTCATTTAATTCAATCGCTCCAGTCTTTTCCCGCCGTACCAGTCCACCGAATCGTCTGCGATACGTATTGTTACAGCTTTCACATGCGTAAAGTCGTGGAAGGACTCCCAGCCACCCTCGCGACCAGCTCCACTCTCACCAACGCCGCCCCACGGAGAGCTGGGGTCGAGGCGGTGATGATCATTAACCCATACAATCCCGCACTTCAAACGAGATGCAAAGCGATGCGCCCGGGCCACGTCGCGCGTCCACACTGCGGCACCGAGACCATAGACGGAATCGTTCGCCATTGCCACAGCCTCATCTTCGCCAACAAATGGCGCAACAAAAGCTACCGGCCCAAAGATCTCCTCCTTGGCGAGTCGAAACTGCTGAGAAGGCCCGGTGCAAACCACAGGCTCCATGAAAAAACCTTCCTCAAGATCTGCGATGGTCGTTTTGGTGCCTCCGTAACGAATCTCAACCCCGTCACTCGATGCCAACGCCACTTTGTCCAGCACGCGCTGTCGGGCGTCAAAGGATATCAGTGGCCCCAATTGCGTCTCGGCGTTGCTGGGATCGCCAATGCGAATGGTGCGCGCCACTTCGGCCAATCGCTCGACAAACTCATGGTATATGCCTTCTTGAACGATAAAACGCCGCCCTGCAATGCAGGTCTGTCCGGCTCCCACAAAGGCGGAAAAGGCTGCCCCCGCCACGGCATCATCAATCGGTGAGTCGTCAAAGACCACCACCGGTGAAGATCCCCCGAGTTCCAGCGTGTACTTCGCAAAACGCTGCGCACAAGCAGCGGCAACCGCTCTACCAGCCTCGGTCCCACCGGTAAACACAATCTTGGCCACCGAAGGGTGCGCCGCGAGGCTCGCTCCTGCCACCTTCCCTGTGCCAGGCACAACGTTTAGCACCCCGGGCGGGACGCCAGCATCGAGTGCAATCTCACCAAGACGCAAAGCGGTTAAAGGAGTCAGTTCCGAAGGCTTCAGCACTACGGAATTTCCCGTGGCTAAAGCTGGCGCAAGGCTTTTCGAAGCAATCATCAGCGGATGATTGAATGATGACAAGATCCCCACCGTTCCAAGGGGAAACCGCTCGGTATAAGAATGGTAAGGCCCAGGCATAGGAACGACACTGCCACGATCTGCCAAAAGCAGCGCAGCGTTATAGCGATACCACTCCGGCAAACGATTAATCTGTGCTCTAGTCTCGGTGACCGGTCTGCCGTTGTTTAAAGTCTCCAGAAAGTACAGCTCCTCCAGAGCCGCTTCGATGAGATCGGCAAAACGGTTCAAAACTCGCGATCTCTCATGGGGTGGATGAGCGCTCCAGATACCGTCCTCAAATACCCTGTTAGCTACGTTGACGGCACGATCAATGTCGGACTCGTCGCCTGATTGCACCATTGCAATCGTCGCACCGTTCGAGGGGTTGACAACACAAAGGGGCGGGGCGCCTCCCATCGTGAAGACACCGTCGATCAACAGTCCTCTTTCTACAATCATGGGCACCACCTCCCCACAGAGAACTTCACCAGGCTATGCCCTTCGCTCAGGCAACTAAATGGTAACCATGGCGCCACATCATCTCCGCTCAGCTTGTACACCTTTGTCACTGCGATGACCCAGAAGAGCCACTTAGCACCGGCCCGGCAGTACCTCGTCCCAAGAAGAGCTTGCCCAAGTCCGGAATAGCCCTTAGCTCCTCGGCACTGCCGTCGAGCTTGAGCTGACCATCGGTGAGGATGTATCCCCAAGACGCCACCTCTAGTCCCAAACTCACCCTCTGTTCAATGAGCAGTACCGCTCTTCCCGCACCTGCGCCACCGGCGACTATTCCCTGGAGAACCTTCTCGGCAATGAGCGGGGCAAGATTAGCGGTTGGCTCGTCAAGAATGAGGAGACGGGGGCGCGCCATCAGGGCTCGCGCGATTCCCAGCATCTTACGCTCACCACCGCTCAAAGTGCGAGCAGCACGTCTTCGGCTTGTCAAGAGCTGAGGAAAGAGCGCAAACACCTCCTCCTCACGATCCTTGAGGTCCTTTCCTTTGAAGCCGTACCCACCCATCTCGATATTCTCTTGCACAGTAAGGGGTGGGAAAACGTCCTTGCTTTGAGGGACATAACCAATACCATGGTTGACGCGATCCTCCTCGCCCATGGAAGTGACATCGACACCGTCGATGGAGACATGACCGGTCAGCGCGGGAAGTTCACCGGTGATCGCCTTGATCAAGGTGCTCTTGCCGGCTCCATTCGGACCCATGATGAGGACTATCTCCCCGAGGGCAACTTGAATGCTGACATTTTTGACGATCGGAACACGGTTGTACCCGGAGCTCACTCCAGAGACATCAAGGAACGCTTGCGCTCGCTCACCCATTGCAAACACCACTCTTCACTTCCTCGTGATCCATAGCGCCGACAGTACTACTTGAGCTCTTCCACATAATCCGCTCAGCCAAGATAGGCATCTTGAACCGCCTGATCGTGAACGATCTCGTCGTAGGTCGCATCAGCAATCTTCTTACCAAACGACATCACGACAACTTTGTCACTTAGCGCGCGTACAACTTCCAATGCGTGCTCCACGATCACGATCGCGATACCTTCATCACGAATGGATTTCAAGTCTCCCACAAGCTTCTCGACAAGGTGCGGGGCGACACCAACCATCGGTTCATCGAGCAAGAGAACCTTTGGCGAGGCCATCAAGCAGCGCATGATCTCCACCAGCCGACGCTGCCCGCCACTCAGCTCTCGACCGTAAGTATTTGCCTTCTCGGTCATGTCAAAACGCTCAAGCATCTCCCAAGCGCGAACTGCGATCTGCTTATCGGCTTTGGAGTTGAGACGATGGTGGAAAACCACCGAAGATAGTCTCGCCCCAAGATAACCATTGCCAGCAGTGACGAGGTTCTCGAAGGTCGTCATGTCTGAAAACTCGCTCGTGGTTTGAAAGGTGCGCACCAATCCCAAACGAGCCCTTTTATAGGCAGCCAAATGTGAAATCTCATGACCGTCAAGAACGATCGAACCTTTGCCTACCTTTGCTTGGCCACCCAAGGCTGCGAGCATCGATGACTTTCCGGCCCCATTCGGGCCAATCAGCCCTAAAGCCTCGCCGGCTCGAACTTCGAACGACACGCCGTCCACAGCCGCGACACCACCATAACTTACCACCACGTCTCGCGCGGTAAGCATTATCTTGGAGGCCGCCGGGTTGGTTTCGGGGGAAGTCACGATATTTTTCAGGTCTTCCGACTCAATCAATTCTGCCACCATCCATCAGCTGAAGAGGTTCACCCGTTTGGGAGCACCGAAGAGATATAATCAGCGCTAGGGCGTCGTACCCGACGTCGCGAAACTCTCGATTCATCGTCATCCCTGGCCTTTACGCAACAGACTTGCGAGGGAAAAGCCCGCCTTTGATCCTCCGCCGGTAACGCTTCCAAACTCGCCGGGAAATACCATGTTCCGCTTCTCGGGAAGCAGCCCTTGTGGGCGCCAATATAGGCTTCCCATCCACATCAGGCCAATGACAATCCACTCCACCGAGTCAATTAGCCCTGGATATCCGATCGGCGGCAGGAAACGGGGTAACTCAAGAAAAATGATTGGCACCAGCAAAGTACCGAGAATGACACCCTTGTAGTTCCTAATACCCCCGACAAACATCGCGGTGAACACCACAAACGTCTCGGCATAACCCCAGGCACCCGGAGACCATGCTCCAATGTATTCCACGAGTAGACCGCCGCTTAGGCCTGCAATGGCTCCGCCAATGACGAACACTTGCAATCTCAGGGCAGTCACATTGATGCCTAAACTGATTGTGGCATCTTCTTGATCACGCATGGCACGCAATGCCCTTCCCCACGGCGAAGAGGAAAGCCAGCGCACGAGCGCATAGACCGCGATGCATATTGCAAGCGTCCACACCACGTAAACCCACTGGTAGCCGAGCGAAGACAAAGGAAGGGTCGTGCCAAGTGGCCTGCCAATCCCCGTCACCCCATTCGAACCATTGAAGAGGTGCACATCCGATTTGGCGACCTCCCAGGCAATTAGCGAGACGATGAGCAGCACTGCTGCCTGGTAGTCCTTGCGCATGCGACGCAATCCAAATAGCCCCACCACAAGTGAAAGCGCGGCACCAGCGACGGTCGCGAGTACCAGTGGCAACGGAAACGGAAGGCTCGCTCCCCAGATGTAAGTCTGAAATGCGTTCTGTCCGGTATCAGGCCCCAGCGTTACCGCCGCAGCAACATATGCCCCGATCGCCTGAAAGACGATGAAGGAGAGGTTGATGATGCCGCCAAACCCGAATTGCAGATTGAGCGAAAACGCAGAGAGAACGTCGATGGCAAAATATACCACCAGAGTTGTGATGTAAAATTCCCAAGCGCCCACGTAGCTACTCCTCCCCTAGGCGTGCCGTAGGCCGGTAGCCATATTGATAAAAATCCAACGATACTTCCATGCGGCTTCGCATCATAGGGTTACCTGGGCTTCTGCACCTTGAGATCCCGCTACCACCCCAGGACGGGCGAGCAGAACGATCACCAGAACGGCAAATCCTGCCACAGTGCTGTAAGCAGGCTGTCCAAAGGCTGCAACAACCTGAGTGACAATTCCCATTAGGAGCGCCGAGACGACGGCTCCCTTTGGAGACCCTGCTCCGCCTAACAGCGCTGCGGCAATTACCAGAGGCAAGAACAGCTCGCCGGTCGAATAGCCCACGCTCTGGGAGTTGATGATGTAGACAACGCCTGCAAGACCACAGAGGAAGCCACTCAGAAGCCAGGTTACGATGACTACTCGTCCGGTGCGAATTCCACACGAGCGCGCGAGCGTCGGCTCGGCAGCGGTTGCCCGCAGAGCCTTACCAATCCGAGTGAGCCTTAGCAGCAACTCGAGTCCGACAAACACTACCAACCCGAGCCCTGCGAGAATCACCTGGGTGGGGGTAATGACAATTGGGCCGAGATGAATCGGCGAACTCTGCAGCACTGTGAACTGATAAATGTTGTCGTGAGAAAGTGCCTGGAGGCCGTAGTCAAGCACAAGTGCGAGGCCGAGGGTCACCATCATCATCTCAAACAGCTTTGCACCGCGTCTCGCGTAGGGGCGAAGGACAAACCGCCCCAGCACGAGCGTCATTAGCGATCCTGCCAGACCCCCGACGATCAACCCATACCACGCGCTGACTCCGTGGCTTACCAGAAGGTAAGCCACGAAAGCAGACGCCGTCATGACCCCGCCATAGCTCAGATTCAACATGTTGGTCAGGCCGAACTGGATAGTGAAGCCCATGGAAGCGATCGCAATAACAGACGCCAGCACTACTCCAAACGCAATGGCCGAGATCAGCGTGGTAAACACCGTTACGCAACCCCGACTACGGGAACCGCTTCAATGGCCTTGGCGGTGACGACACCCAAGGGAACCGGGTTGAGCGACGAAGTGCTCCCCACCGCTTCTTGGTTTCCGTCCGAGTTGTGGTACTTGTTGAAATCGATCGTTCCGGTAGCACCAAAATACTGGATCTGCTTGCCAGCCTTGAGAGCCGCGACGCCTTGGGCGTAGGTATACACCACTGTCTTGCCTGCTCCAGGGTTCGCCACCTTGGAGATGTAACTATCGAAGACGCTCGGACTCGTGCTGTTAGCAGCTACCATCGCCAAAGCGACGGTAATAATTCCATCGTAATAGGTGAGAGAGAACGGGTTTGACAAGTACGACTGCCACGGCGGTGAGACCTGAGTCTTGGTTGCCTTGAGCGCAGTCTGAAAAGTCGACACTGCCGCAGTCGTTTTGGACGGCTCGGTGATCATTCCGGTGTAATACTGCTCAAACGAAGAACCAAGAGCCCCCTTCACGGCGGTGAGCCACGGAGCAGTAAAGGTTGCCTCAGTTCCAATTATCGGCTGCAACCCTCCGAGCTGCTTGAGCTCCCCAAAGAAGGTGCCCGCGGTCGTGCCATCGGATTCGGTCATGATGACCTGCGGATGGCTCGCCATCAACTGTTGCACCGACGACAAGTAAGAGGGCTGATCCGGAGTAACGTTTATCTGCGAAACGAGATCCATATGGAGCGCCTTGACGCTCGCCAACACGCCGGGCAGATCGCCCTGGGAGCCGCTGTCAGTACCGAAAATTGTCGCTACTCGCGTGTATCCCTTTTGATGCGCCCACAGTGCCATCCCAGTGCCGTTTGCGGAGTCAGGTGGGAAAAGTCGCCAGAAATACGGCAAGGTGTTGAAGTCGTAGGATGATTCACCGGCTACGGCGGTCATGGGAATCTTGGCGGCGTTCAAAACCGGAACGATGGTTGGCGCCGATGCGGTTCCTGGGCCAGCAACCAGGACCAAGTTCTTGGTGGTCGCCAACATCTGCTGAACAGCGGGAAGGGCGTCTGCCGGATCTCCGCGGGTGTCAACACCCTTGTAGACGAGCTGGTGTCCGAGAACTCCTCCAGCGTGATTGATCGAATAGATGGCCGGATATATGCCGCCAGACTGGTTGGAACCTTCGAAACTGCTGGATCCGGTTATCGCGATGACTCCCGCAACAACCAGCGGCGAACCGCTGGAGGCTCCAGAACTACCGCTGCTACCGCTCGTGGCCGAAGAACCGCAGGCAGCGGCCATTATGCTCAATGCACCTGCAGCCGCAATCGATTTATACCTAATGGAACGCAAAACTACCCCCCTGTGAATAGCGCAAGCTAACAGAATCCCGACCATATCTGGTACCGCGAAGATTCCGCGTTTATACTGTATCCAATATTCAACATCCAGTCAAGCAGGAAGAGACTTTTTTAAGGTTCTATCGAGATTGGGAGCTAAAATAGCCCCTGGTGTGCCATTTATTGCGCTCCGTATCTCGTAGCGGCCACTCAGCGCGGTTTTGCACACGCGAGGAGTGCCCGGGTTCCGCACCTCGCAACTTCCCAGAGCAAGCCGCTGGGTGCCACGTAACTCACCGTCGCGAATCGATTGCTAGCCTGACGAAGAGTCGCTTTCGTAAGGATTGTCAACATCGCAAACCACAGAACGGCCTTTGTTTGACCCTATCTCGGCCAAGTTCAGAGGCCCCAAGGACAATTGCTAGGTCCTGTTTTACTTAGGATCTGCCGCTCCGAGGAGGCGACAAAGTAAGGCTGCAACACTTATCGCGATGCGTCTGGCACCAGATCGCCGCATCGTTGCAACACGCAATTGTAGCCTTCGGGGTAGAGCCGCCATGGCGACGATAGAGCCGCGCGTTTGGCAGGATCGGTCCTACTTGAGCGACCTCTCCGCGTCGGCAAAGTGCAAAAATGCTTCTGGGATTGCTATGAAGGCGCAGGCAAAAGTACCTGGAGTAACTGTCTGTTGCGAGGCCTTCTCATGGATGCACCTCAGGCAAGCGCTAAGCCACCTCGCAGTGGCGGGCTATGAACCCCGGCCGAGATATTCACGCCAATCCAAGGCACGCCTGGAGTCGGGCCGAACCAGAGACTTGCTGCGAATCAAGCGACACCCAACCCCTCGAACTGATCAGAGTCGTCAAAACCGGAGCCGCCGATAAGGTGGAGACCGAGACGGTTTTGCAGGCTTGCAACTGACAAGGAGGAGTAAGGATGCGCCGAGTGGCTTTAGGATCCCAGGGACTTACGGTATCGCGGCTAGGGCTCGGCTGTATGGGTATGTCGGATTTCTACGGCTCCAGCGATGAAGCGGCGTCGATCAAGACCATCCATTCAGCCATTGAAATGGGAATGACCTTCCTCGACACCGCAGACGCCTACGGACCCTTCAAGAATGAGCGCTTGGTGGGAAAAGCCATCGCCGATCGGCGCGATCAAGTCACCTTGGCAACGAAGTTCGGCAACGTGCGAGACGAAACCGGCGCTTGGCTGGGAATCCGTGGTGACGCCGATTACGTGCGCAAAAGCTGCGATGACTCGTTAGCCCGCCTCGGGGTAGACCATATCGACCTCTACTACCAGCACCGTGTCGATCGGCATACCCCAATTGAAGAGACGGTGGGAGCTATGGCTGACCTGGTGGCTCAAGGCAAAGTTCGCTATCTTGGGCTCTCAGAAGCTTCTCCGGCCACGATCCGCCGTGCGCATGCAGTTCATCCCATTACGGCCCTTCAAACCGAGTATTCGCTTTGGACGCGAGACCCAGAGCAAGAGATTCTCAGCGTCACTCGGGAACTAGGAATCGGGTTCGTCGCTTACAGCCCGCTCGGTCGTGGCTTTCTCTCGGGCAAGTTCCACACCATAGAAGACTTCGCGCCAGATGACACCCGTAGGCGACATCCCCGCTTCGCGGGTGAAAACTTCGCCAAGAATCTCGACCTCGTTGAAAAAGTCACCGAATTCGCCACCAAGATCGGTGCTACGCCTGCCCAGGTCGCACTGGCCTGGCTGTGTGCGCAAGGCGACGACGTCGTACCTATTCCTGGGACGCGAAGCATTGAACGCCTCGCGGAAAATATTGCTGCCACAGAGATCTCTTTGAGCAAGAGTGACCTGGCGGCACTCGACGCAGTTTTCCCCCTCGGAGTTACCTCTGGCGAGCGCTACCCTGACATGTCGACGGTAAATGGATAAAGCGCACCTCTAGCCGCAAAATATTTAATTCACTTCACGCGCGCGCGGATAAAGGCGACCCTGAGGGGACAAAAGACCAATCTTCGCCGTCGCCCCACCGTGAAATATCGGCGATCCTATCGAGTTAGCCGTCCGCCCGCGATGGACTGGAAATTGGCGGCAGGCTGCATTGTGATTTGCAGTGCGACGACGCCTTCAAGTCTGGGCGCACAGCGGCGCCGCATGAGCAACGGCGGCACCTGGTTTGGCCGGCTCGCCGAACGGGCGAGTCGGCCAGCGAACAATTGCCTGGCGAGGAGACCCGAGCAAGAAGCGCCAATGAGGATGCCAAACGCGCGCTTCAACGTGGGTCGTATCACACCGAAATGCTGAGACGTGTGTCAGCGGCAGTCTCAAATCATTGTGCAACGATACCCCGTAGCCAACGCCCGGGTTGCCTGAGCCCGGCAGCGTGTTGCGATGAGTTTTCAGTACCCCGCACTACAGTACCCTCGTAAAAATACGTGGGGAGTCCTTGCGCGCGCTCGGCGCTAG
>JAKASN010000028.1 GCA_021819025.1 Actinomycetes bacterium
GCCAGTCGCGCGATGGCGGCAGTAGCCGATATGGGCAAGGTGGCGGATCTTTTGACCGCGACTCTGCTCGGCGTTATCGCCGCGCCGGCTAAGTCACCAGCACTAGGGCTGCCAGGATCTTCTAGCGAGACACTACCCCAACGCGTCACATGCCTTCGACTTGGGCCAACCAAGAGAATCGATCCATCGATAGGGCGCCACCGCCACCGCTTTAGGCGCTGCGGTGGCGCCCTTACTTTCAATGAGGGTGGCCCCTCCCGTCATTGTCAATGAACGTCTTTACTGGGCTAGCCAACTGGTAGCCCTGTAAAGACGGCCACCCCTCAAGTGAGAACATGCACACCGAGGCTAGGGGGTGCCAAGTCGGCGTCTCGCCGAGACCCCCAGCGATCTCTAAGACCGCAAGGATCCCTTGGCGAGGCCCACCACTTCAACCAGCAGCCCATTAGGTCTCCATGCCAGATGCGTCGCGACTCTTCTCGCCACGGAGGCGCTGCGGCGAGACCTTCCCCCGTCTCTGCGATAGCACTTGTCTCGATAACTTAGCACTCCTCGAGCTTGGCCGACCCGACCTATCCATCGCTTCCCAGCCCGCGTCCACAGGTCGACCTCCGTCGCGGTAACTCTAGAGCAAGAGTTGGCAGATGTCCGCTAATTGTCATGCCGCGAGACGATATCAAAGCGCTCCGATAGAAGCGCATTTATGTTTTACTCGGCTACTTAATCCACTTCCGCGACTATTCCACAACCTTTCCTTCGCGTGCACTTGGTCTTTCATGAGCTGCTCTCCAATTTACCGAGCCCCTTCTACCGACCGAGATATCCCGAGAATCTTGCTATATCCCCCGAAACTCATTGTGCATTTTGCGTGCCTTGGCGTGTTGCGCGCGCTCGGCTAAAGCGAGAGGGTTTCACGAATAGCTATCTGCGCAGCTGCGAATATCGGCGGTTTAGCCTCGCCAATTCGAAGGGCCTATAACTGCTTGTAGCAGCATATTTATCTCCATCTGGGCGGTCATGCACGCAATTCTCTCTATTGTTGATAAGATTAGTCAGGAATCGAAGAACGCAAGGAGTGCCAATGAGCGATTTACCCGACGATAATCATTTGTCTGCACCATTGAGTGGAGTAGAAAAAGTCAAAATGGACTCCAATTGGCTTAGAGGCGCCATCGCGATGGAATTGCAGACCGAGGTTCCTAAATTTGGGAATGACACGCAACAAATACTAAAATTTCACGGCATATATGCCCAAGATGACCGCGACGGTCGTGCGCAAAGGCGCCGGAGCGGACTTGACGTTGAGCATATCTGCATGATTAGGGTTGCGCTTCCCGGGGGCACTTTGACTGCCGCGCAGTACCTCGCGCTGAGCGACCTCGCCGACAAGCTTGGCAACGGGACAATCCGACTTACTACCAGACAAGGGATACAATTCCACTTCGTTACCAAGGCAGACCTGGCTGAGCTTTTGCGCGCCATCAACAGCATCGACGTGACCACTTGGGGTGGCTGTGGTGACGTGGTGCGCAACGTCACGGCTTGCCCCGGCGCGGTACTTCCTTTGGTTGGCGAGGCGCTCAGCGACATTGCCAATGCCCTTTCGCAGCGCTACAAAGCTCCTGCGGCATCGTATCTAGAGCTGTGGGTCGACAACGAGCGAGTCCCCACGCCACTGCTCGACGCGCGATCCCAGCAAGACTCCCTTTATGGCGCCAACCTACTGCCGCGAAAGTTCAAGATCGGAGTTAGCACCTCAGGGGACAACTGTGTGGATGTACTCTCCTGCGACCTTGGCGTCGTTCTTGACGCCCAGAGCTTGAACCGCATCAGGCTCTACGTCGGAGGTGGCATGGGCCGCAGCGGTACTGACGACACCACCTATGCCAAACTGGGAGAACTCCTCGGAGAGGTCGACCAAAGTGAGCTTCTCGGCATTTGTGACGCAGTCATAGCACTGCAGCGAGACCATGGCAATCGCGTTGACCGAGCCCATGCGAGACTCAAGTACCTTATCGACGCCTGGGGGATCGATAGGTTTCGAGAACAAGTCGAGGCGCGCGCAAATGTCCACTTCGCTCCTGCTGGTGTCGATACATTTTTGGCTACCTCCGACCACCTTGGCGTTACGAGACTCCCCCACCATGTCTTGCGCATCGGCCTCAAGACTCCAAGCGGGAGAATCGCCGACACTGGGCAAATAAGCCTCAAAAGTGGCATTTACTTCCTGGTATCAAAGTATCAACCCAAACTTGCGGTGACTGCTAAGGGTGACCTCCTCCTCGAGGGCATCGACGAGGCCTCGCTTGGGGAGTTCCTCCTCGACCTGAAGCTCTTTGGGATCAAGCCGAGCTCAGAGCTCCCGAGCTTGGCACGCACCTCCTTTGCATGCGTGGCACTGCCGACGTGCGGACTAGCGCTTGGTGAGTCCGAACGCTACCTCCCGAGCTTTATTGAGGAACTCACCGCTGCCCTCGAGAGCAACGGGGTGGGCGATTTAGAGATCGACATTCGCATCACCGGCTGTCCCAACGGCTGTGCGCGGCCCTATCTCGGCGAGATCGGAATCGTCGCACGCACCAAGAAGAGCTACGACATTTTCCTTGGCGCGGACTCCTGCGGTACGCGGCTTAACCATCTTTTCGCCCGTGATGTGGCCAAGGAATCCCTCATTGCGGCGCTGGTACCAATACTCAAGCTCTACAGCGAGGGGCGCCACGACCAAGAACGTTTCGGCGATTTCGTGGCTCGTCTCGAACCACAGCAGCTTGCGGCATTGACCCCGGTTGCAACGAGGAGACCGCGCAGCCTGGCGGTGGCTACGCCGTGATCATCTCAATTGAGTTAACTGGAAAAAAAGTATTCGTGATTGGAGACGTACCTGAAGCCTTCCAACGTGCCGAGGCGGCCCGATTGCAAGGAGCACAAGTAAGCCATATAAGGGCCTCCGAGGCCCGTTGGTTCCGGGACCACCGATCAGCCAGGCATCGACTTCGCCGCGTGAGTTTGCGCGGCGCGTTTCTGGTGATCGCAACTGATCGAGATCCCGATCTCAACGCCTGGCTCTATCGGCGAGCAGGCCGCTACGGATACCTTCTCAACACACTCGATGAGCGCAACACCTGCACCTTTACCCACGTTGCGGTGCGACGTCCTCATCCAGAGATCGAGATCGCCGTCGCCACGGGAGGCTCCTCCCCTGCTTTCGCGGCAGTGTTGGCAGGGCATCTTGCGCAACGAACCACCGCAGCCGACCTTGTCGTGTATGAGAGTTTTAAAGCCTTCCGATCTCAGCTACGCAACAACAACGTCGCGACCTTCGGCTTTGACTGGAGCGGCCTTGACCGCGAGCTTCGCGAGACTCTCCAACACCGCAACGGCGATCCAAGAGACCTTCTGAACGATCCAAGACTCAGTCACCAACAAAGAGAGGGCCAATGACGATCCCCGACACTTCTAAGCCGTTGCTCTGGTTTACCGGACTCTCGGGCGCAGGCAAGACTACCATTGCCGAGGCGGTCCTCGCAGAACTGGTTCGCTGCGGTGAGCGCGCAGAACTCCTTGACGGAGATGAGATCCGCGCGGCACTCTCACCAGATCTCGGTTTTAGCCGCCGCGACCGCGACCTCCAGGTAGCACGACTGGGGTTTGTGGCATCACTTCTGACTCGAAACGGGATCACGGTGCTGGTCTCGGCGATCAGTCCTTTCTCCGGGCCGCGGCGCGCCGCAATCGCCAAAAGCTCTCTCGGTCATGAGATTTACGTCAAGGCCGCCCTTGAGGTGGTGCAAACCCGCGATACCAAAGGCCTCTATGCACGCGCACGCCGCGGAGAGATCACCGGCCTCACCGGAGTGGACGATCCTTATGAGGAGCCTCTTCAACCTGATCTCGTACTCGATACTGGCCGCTCGGAGTTGCAAAGTTGTGTGCGAGCAGCTCTCGGCCTGATTGGAAAGGAGGCCTCTTTTGCGCGACAGTGACTTCATGAAGACCCAGGAGCGTATCCGCGATGCCATCGCGCAGTTTCCCCGCCTCTTGATGACCACGGGTCTCAATATCTCTGGCCTGGTGCTTTTGGATCTCGCCACGGCGAACGGCTTTGGCGGAGAAGTTGTCTTTGTGGACACCGGATATCACTTTTCTGAGACCTTGCAACTCTTGGCAAAGTTGACGCGGCGTTATCGAGAGGTCACTTTCGTGAAGCTCGCCGGCGCCTCGGCAAGTGACGATCTCTACAAAGCAGATCCCGAACTATGTTGTGCCATCAACAAAGTCGCTCCCCTGCATGCCTATTTATCCGCGCGCAAACCCGATGCCATCTTGAACGCTCGCACCAGGCAAAGCGCGAGCACCCGAGGTTCGCTACTTGCCATAGAAGCCGGAAACCCCGTCAAGGTCAATCCCCTCTTGGAGTGGACCCAAGAAGATCTCGAGCTTTATGCCAAGGTCTATCGACTCGATCTTCACCCCCTCTATGGGGAAGGATTTCTCTCCATGGGCTGCTGGCCATGCACTAGTGCGGTTAGCCCAGGGGCCGATGCCCGCTCCGGGCGCTTTGTTGGCCAAGCGCGCACCGAGTGCGGCATCTGGAGCAATCCCAAGATCGGCGGCGGGGAACCGGACTCGCAAGATCGAATCCCACTGTCGCGCCTTGCGAAAGGTAATTTGTGAAGATCGCTGGAGATGGTACCGTGGCCGCACACGGCGGAGAACTCATCGAACTTGAGGTCTCGCACCCTCGATCTATAACAAGCAACTCCCAAGAGATCGAACTGAGCGCGAAACAGCGAGCCGACCTCGAGATGATTTGCATCGGAGCGTATTCGCCGTTAAAAGGCTTTATGAACAAGGAGGATTACCACTCGGTGGTGGCCGAGATGCGCCTCGGCAACGGAACCTTGTGGCCCATTCCGCTCACATTCCAACTCCCAAGGGGAACGCTTCGTCCCGGAGTGGATACCTTGATTCTCCAAGTGGAGTCCCGGCCAGTGGGACTGCTCCACGTGAACTCCACCTTCGAGGCCGATCTCGAGTTCGAAGCCGAGGAGGTCTTTGGTACTTCGAACTCGGCCCATCCCGGAGTGGCCGCCCTTTATGGCGCAGGAAGTGGCTGCGTCTCGGGAGATTTGGAGATCTTTGCAATTCCTCGCGACTTTACCGGAAGCGAGTATCTCACCCCGGCAAGAGCCCGCGAAGCGTTTGTAGAGCGTGGCTGGCAGACCACGGTTGCATTTCAAACCCGCAACCCCATTCATCGCGCCCACGAGTACCTCCATAAAGTGGCACTCGAGATTGTCGACGGGCTGTTCCTCAATCCGCTGGTGGGATACACCAAGGGCGATGACGTACCAGCAGAGACGCGGATGCGGGCTTACCGGGCCCTGCTTGACAACTACTACCCCAAGGACCGCGTGATACTAGGCGTCTATCCAGCTGCAATGCGCTATGCGGGGCCTAAGGAGGCGGTCTTGCACGCCATTTCGCGCAAGAACTACGGTTGCTCCCATTTCATCGTGGGCCGTGATCACGCCGGGGTGGGCGACTTTTATGGCACCTACGCGGCGCAGGACATCTTTGCCAAAATCGACCCCGAGGAGCTCGGAATCCAGATCATTAAGTTCGAGCACAGCTTCTTTTGCCAGCGCTGCGAACAAGTCGTCTCCAAGCGCACCTGCCCACATGACAGTAGCTATCACTTGACGCTATCGGGTTCCAAGGTACGTGAACTGCTACGCAACGGCGAGGAACTTCCCGCGCACTTCTCCCGCCCCGAAGTTGCCGCGATACTGATGGAGGCGTATCGCATAATTTAGCCTCGGCCATGGGCTTTTCATCGCACAGGTCGTCTCCCAACGATGAGCCACCGCGCCGCGGGCCCAATTTGTCAGCCCATCGTCACGACATCTAGGAGATCGAACCGTATTCGACATTTAAAAGGCCATCGATCAATGCGAGAAAGGCGCATCGGTAGAGTTCGCCAGGTAGTGGCTCGAGGCTGCCTCCGATGATTCGATCGAGAATCATCCCATCGGCAAATCCGATCAACACCTGGATCGCCGCATCTGGGAGGTCTATCTCCAGATTGACGAGGATCTGGGCAAAATGGTGTCGAAAATCCTGCCGAAACCGCCGAACCGTGCTATTCAGATCAGGATCCTGAGAGGACACCAGGGAGATCTCCTGCCGCGCGCGCTGGCGTTCCAGCTGGGTGTGGTCAAGAAAGGAACGTTCCAGGGAGCGCTTCAAGATCTCCGCCGCGGAGGCTGTTCCCGGTTCAAGTCGTTGTGCCGCCCTGATCGCGCGCTCGATCATCGCCTGGTCGATTTCGCATATCCTCTCGAATGCCGCTTCCAGAAGTGCCTGGCGGGTTCGAAAGTAGTTCGAGGCGGATCCCTCGGGCAAACCGAGATAGCCATCCACAGCACGGTGAGTCAGCCCACGCGATCCTTGGGTTCCCAAAATGTGGATTGCAGCGTCAGCCAATAAAGTTCTACGGCTCTCGCCGCGCTCAGGAAAGCTATCCATTGCTGCTTAGGGTTTCAGTCACGATACCAGTGGTCCAAGTTGTCAAGTGCTCTGAGGTCCTCCCGACACCCGATCGGCAAACAACTCTCCGAAGCGTTGGGCACGCCAAGGTGAATCTCCACGAGAGCGCAGGTAACGGTTGGGATGTACCAGGCTACCACCGCAGCAGGCATCGATCTCCTCTAAAGCGAATCGGCCCTCGCGGTGTGCGGCGAGGCTATCTGTTACGGTCGGGTCCGAGCGCGGCAACAAGGCAAAATTCGTTACCGTCGGGGTCGCAAAGGACCACCCAGTTCACGTCGCCTTCGCTGACTCGCCGCAGAATTTTCGCACCTAGTTCTTGGGCTCGCAATGCCGCGCCTTCGGGATCGGTAACGTAAAAATCTATGTGGCACCTCGTCGGGCCGGACGACGGCGACCCAGCATCGACACGTTGCACGGTTATATTGACACCGATCCCCGACGGGTCGACGAGGCCGAGATAAGGTTCGAAGAGCCCCCGGGGCACATAACCGGTGAGCGCTTGCCAGAATGCTGCCAAGCGGGGAGGGTCTGAACTGTCAAGAACGACATTGCCGGGCCGTAGAATCGGCTCGACCATGGCATCTTCAAAGTCTTCCTTCATGGCAATGCCATTGAGAAGGGATCGATTTGCGTCGACATTCTCCCGCACCCCTTTGCAACCCGCCACTAGCCACGCGTGACCATCTCGCCACGCTTGCAGCAATTTAGCGCCTGGCTGCAAGTTTGGCAAGTTTTGCCCATTGCCGGCAACCTTTGTTAGCGACCGTGGCAAAAGCCGTGCTTTTCGACAATCTTCCCAAAGCGGCCCTCGCACTTTACAACCTTTTCGAGACAAAGACGCCATATACACCCAAAGCGCTCCAAGAGGATCTCTTCTCCCCCTACCAAGAAGCGCGCCAGTGAAATTTCGAAATTCGCCACGTGGCGCTCCTCGTCAACACAGACAAGCTCGAGCGACTCCAATATCAATGACTCAACGAGGCTTCGACTTGGGCCGACAGCTATTTTGACCAAGCTGTCAAATTTGGGGTAGGCGCTCCCTAAGGGTCAGAAAAAAGGTGCGCGGATCTCAAGTTACAGCTAATAAAAGGGACATAATCATTTTGCCGCTCTCGATATCGCGCCTGGGGATCCCGCTATCGGGTCGGAGCGTTCACAAATTGGAGTCGCGAAAAAGAGACTTCTCGTGCGCGATGGAATTTCGTCGAATCGAGAGGCAACTTTACCGGCACAGGAGAGCCTCACCCGCCGCCGACTTTTGCCGCTGCAGACGCTTTGACTTGGCCGACGAGTCGCTCCGCAATCCCTAGAGATTGATTGGTTGTGCTTTTCTCTTGGCTCTTGAGCCACTTCAGTCTCTAGCGCCCCAGCGATAGACGAGGCGAGATTTCCGGCCGGAAATCTTCAAGCCGGGCAGCATTGCCGTTGGCACTTCGCCGAGCTCGGTGCCGCCCAGGTACTTCTTCACGCTTTGAATCCTTCGGGTCGATTAGCCACAAAAGCTTTCAGCCGAGAAGGTTCCAAAGGAAAAGGGAGGCTCGACAGATTGGCTCATTGACCTCCGAGAGCGCACGGTACGGCTCGCAAAAGCTGCGGAGAGCTACAAATCACTTCGGAGTCTGCCTCGCTGTCGGCAGCTAAGCCGCTCGCCCCCTCAGAGCCGATGCTTGGGGCACCTCGAACTTCTCAACGCTAAAATAGTGCCAGCGATGATATCTTCGCGGGCGCCCTCCCCGAAACCTTGCTGGGCACTCCCGAGACGATGATACCTCGCCGCAGTTTACTCTCCGGTTAGCCCATCGAGGGACTCGCGGATGATGTCGGCGTGGCCATTGTGCCGCGCGTACTCCTCGACCAAGTGCAGGAGGATCCAGCGCAGACTGGGCGCATCGCCATTTGGTGCGCGACGCTGGCTCAGCTGTCCAAGACCACCTCGGGCGATTGCCGCGTCGACCAAAGATCGCGAGCGGGCCACATTCTCATCCCAGAGAGCCCGAAGCTGCTCAGGGGTCTCCGCTGAGGCAGAGTGCCATTCCCAGTCGGGGTCGGCATCCCAGTCCACGCCATTCCACGGAGGTTGCGCTTCGTTTGCATAAAGCCACTGGGAGCACCACCAATCCTCCACGAAGGCAAGGTGTTTGATCATACCGCCGAGCGTCATTGACGACGCTGCGACGGTCGCTGCCAATCCGGCTGCGTCAACTCCCGCACACTTCCAGGCGAAAGTGGCGCGCTGAAATTCTAGGAAGCCCACAACGGTAGCAGCCTCATCGCCGGCATTAGGCGGCTTGGGGCGGCCCTGCTCGTCAAAGATAGTCATAGACCCGATTCTAGATAGGTGCATTCGCTCCACCCGGCGCAAGATCCCCCCGGCGGAATCCACAGGGATGCGCTATGCTGATTCCTTGCACGTCGCCCTCGTGCCCTATATCGATGAGCAGCACTTCCCATCGCAACGGCGACGGTTCGCTAGATTGGATTCTGGGAGAGCGCGGATGGGGTCCACGTGGGCGAGAAAGGGCGCAATAACACATGCGAGAGAAGATCTTAGGCGCGGCTCATGCCGCAGGACGTTGGTCGGCCGCGACAGTATTGCTGGTTAGTGCGCCGTGCTTGGATCCCAGCAGAAGACCATCGGCTGATCGGCTCATCTTTGCGAAGGCAAGCCATTGAACCCCCTTACAAGCGCGTCTCCCATTCTCGGTGCAATTGTCAATTTGAACCCCCCCGGTCGATACATCCATTGGGGGTTTCTCGTCCTTTCGTTGGCGAACTTGATCGTCATCGTAATTATGTTGATCGTGTTCGTCCTAGCGCTGACCCTGCCGTTCGTCCACACCCGGCGAGCCCATCCTGGCCAAGCCAGTAAAAGCCTGCCCGAGCGCACTCCGATCACCGGTTTCAATGTGGTGTCCCCCACTGTCGAAGCCGCGCCTCCCAATATCGGCCATGGGGCGCCCGACGAAGACGCGTCCGACTTGTGGACGGCGAAGCTTCGCGTAGCCTGGCTTCGCTATCTCCCCCCGGATAAGATGCTGCCCGACAGCCAACCGGCTTACGTGGCGTCGTGGATCTACGTCTTCGGGGTGCTTACCCTCATGTCCCTCACTGTAGTTATCGCTACCGGGACCGTACTGGCACTTGAAGGTCCGGTATGGTGGCACACCAGTTCAGTGGGGCTATTTGTCAACTCACTGCATCTCTGGAGCGTGGAGTGCTTCTTCGGCTTCATGGCCATCCACCTGTGGGGAAAATTCTGGATGGCCTCGTGGCGGGGGAAGCGTCAGCTCACTTGGATGACCGGGGCTGTTGCCTTCCTCGTCTCGGTCTTCGAAGGCTTCACCGGCTACATTTCCCAGACCAACTTCGACTCACAATGGATCGCCTTTGAAGCCAAGGACGCCATGAACGGCGCAGGAATCGGAGCCTTCTTCAATACCATGAACTTCGGCCAGGCACTGATGATTCACATCGTCGTGCTGCCCTTGGTAATCGGGCTCATCGTGGTCGTACATATCGTGATGGTACGGCTTCGTGGAGTGGTTCCCCCCATCGATGCCCTACCCGAGCACCTCGGCGAAGTCGAAGCGGCCGCTTCGAGCCCTACGAGATCGTTACCGGGGTCAGCAGACCCCTCGAAAGCCGGCCTAAAAATGGGTGACGCGGCGACCTCGCGGAGTGCATCGTGAGCTCGACAAGTAGATC
>JAKASN010000029.1 GCA_021819025.1 Actinomycetes bacterium
CGCCCTCGAGCCGTCAACTTCACCAGCATCGAGTCGAAGTAGGGAAGCACCTCCGCACCCGCATACGTGCTCTCATCGAGCCTGATGCCGGCACCGCCTGGAGCTCGATATGCTGAGATGCGACCGGTATCGGGGCGAAAGGATTCCGAGGGATCCTCGGTGGTGATGCGACACTGCAGCGCGCTTCCGCGAACCGTTACTCCTGATTGTGAGATTCCCAGGTCCCTAAAGGTCGCTCCAGCGGCGATGCGCATCTGGCTTTGCACGATGTCGATTCCGGTGACCTCTTCGGTCACGGTGTGCTCGACCTGGACCCTGGGGTTCATCTCGATAAAGACATGACGCCCCTGGCGGTCAAGGAGAAACTCCACGGTTCCGGCATTGCGATATCCGATGGAAGTCGCGAAGCGTACTGCGTCGTCACAGATGGTGCGACGCAGTTCAGGGTCGAGTCCTGGCGCTGGTGCTACCTCTACTACTTTTTGGTGTCGGCGTTGGATAGAACAGTCTCGCTCGAAGAGGTGCAGTACCTCCCCCTCGGAGTCCGCGAGGATCTGCACCTCGATATGGCGCGGGGTGACCACGGCCTCCTCGACGAAGACGGTGGCGTCCCCGAAAGCAAGTTGGGCTTCGGCCATCGCCGAGCTGATCGCAGCCTTTAGCTCTTCTGGTCGGTCGACGCGGCGCAGACCCCGTCCTCCTCCCCCTGCCGCAGCTTTTACGAAGATAGGGAACGTCATCTCCGCTGCTGCGTCTGCCAGCAAGGAGGCATCGGCGAAAGGCCCGAAGCCCGCGAGGGTGGGGAGTCCGGCGCGGCGCGCGGCTGCGATGGCGTTGACTTTGTTGCCGGCTAGCTCAAGGGCGCCGACTCCGGGTCCGATAAAAGTTATTCCATTTTGCGCAGCGGCTTCTGCGAGAGCGGGATTCTCTGCGAGGAACCCGTATCCGGGGTATATGGCATCGGCTCCAGCTTGCAGCGCGATCTGGATGATCGCATCAATGTTGAGGTAGGAGCGCAGGGGGTGGCCAGGTTCACCGATTTGGTAGCTTTCATCTGATTTTTGGCGGTGAAGCGAATAGCGATCTTCATAGGCGTAAATTCCCACCGTGGCGATCTTGAGCTCCGAAGCCGCGCGAAAAGCCCTGATCGCGATCTCGCCTCGGTTGGCAACGAGTATCTTTTCAAACTTGTGCAAGAGTACGCCCCATCTATCCAGGTCCAGTCACGCCGAGCGTAAAAGTCAGTGAAGCCTTGGCCCTCTGGAGGGCGTTGAGGCTGTTGCACCGATGTTACCTCAGGAACTCGGCGTTTTCGCCCCCTCGGAATAGGCCTTTGCGGAACCCACGACATTAACGATCTCAGACACGACGCTCTGTGGCGATTTCAGCCAGGTCGTCGCGCAACTACTAGGGCGTCGATTGCTAGCGCCGAGCCGGACTCCGATTCGACCTTGCGGGTAACGTCCCTGGCCTCAACGATGTTCTCGGCACCCAACACTTCTATGACGTCAGCGGGGGAAAAGAGCACCTCTGCCGCTTGCGGTCCCCCGACCCCTTCGGCGAGGTTGCGGCTGTGGTGTCCTATGATTAGCACTTCCCCACCGGGGAGAAGGGACTCGAATGCCGCTCGCCAGATCGTCGCCAGTGTCGCAAGGGGAAAGTGGATGTAGCAAAGGAGGGCGGCGTCGTAGGCGGGCGGATCGCATCTCCAGCTGGTTAGGTCGGCATTTTGGATCTCCAGACTTACTCCGCGCCGCTTGGCCAGAGCCTCGGCCTTTTCCAGGGCTACCGATGAAAAGTCGACTGCGGTAACGGTCCAACCTTGCTCAGCAAGCCATATGGCGTTACGACCCTCACCGCAGCCAAGATCAACGATTCGTCCCGGGGCCTCACCTTGGAAGTGCTCGCGAACAAATTGGTTCGGCTCGGCACTCCAGATCAACTCTGACGATGCATAGCGCTGATCCCACATTGTTGAGTCCATCTCTGTCTCCTTCGAGTTGCTCTTTGGCTTTGTGTTTAGCTTAGGTCTCGGGGCGCTCCCTGTGCAATTGTGCCTAATGTGTTGGGTTCGATGCGACCTTGACGGCATAACCGAGACACTGCATTGGCTTTTCTCTTCCATTACTTTGCGGCCGTAGATTCTTCATCTATCGACAGAAACGAATAAGCGAAAGGAATACAACATGGGTTGGCTGCTATTGAATCTCCCCTTTATGATCTTTGCTACCGCACTGATCCTGGGCATTCTCGGAGTGGGAATGTACCTCGAGTACCGAAAGCAGGACGCCGTAGACGCCGCGGGGGCGGCTCACCCAGCTAGAGGTGCGAAAGTAGGTGCCAAAGATCCAGAGAAGGTCGCCTGAGACCCGGTGACACCGGGTCTCAGGACGACAAAAGAACCCGTCGCCCTGGCCAACTAGATGGCTGGGGCGGCGGGTTCTTCATTGCCATCGCAGTGAGTGACCCCCATCGATGGGAATGATCGCCCCGGTGATCATTCCCGCTTTTGGCCCGAGCAAGAATGAGACCAGTTCTGCGATGTCCGCCTCTTTTACCAAGCGTCCCATCGGAGTTCCCCGCAGCGTCGTCTCTTCAAGTTCGGCGTAACTACCTAGGCGCAATGCTGCACCGGTTCTTACAAGTCCCGCCGAAACGGCATTGATGCGAGAGGAGGGGGCGAGTTCGACAGCTAAGTAGCGAACCGCCGACTCCAGTGCTGCCTTGGCGATGCCCACCGCCGCATAGTTTGTCACCACTCGATTGGCTCCCAGCGACGAGATCGCCACCACCGCCCGTGGCCTAAGGACCTTAGTGGCGATGACGAGGGGGATGGCGCTGGTTTGCATTGTCCAGTTGAGATGGTGTTCGCTGAGAGCATCTATGGGGCGCATCACACCGGCGGCTGACGCAACGAGTAGGGCATCGACCTTTGTGACCGCTGCGCGCACCTCATCGCAGAACGCAGCGGTGTCGCCACCTCGATCAAGTCGATGTCTAACCAAGCAGGCGTTGCGCCCCAGTTCTTCTACAGCTTTGGCAACCTCAATGGCGCGAAGTTCGTGGTGAAGATAGTGAACTACGATGTCGTGACCATCCTCGGCCAACTTTAGGGCACAGGTGGCGCCGATCGGGCTTGAAGCTCCCATCACCACCGCCCAAGTCATATCTGCAAATTTCGCACTGGGATCCCCTGTTCGGAAGCACTAATTTTCCTAGCCGTCATGAAAAGTCTAGATAACGGTTGACGAAGGTATGATTCTTTGTTACCATTATGACAGCTCAAGTATCTGCGTGTATGCGAAGATAGCTAATCATTCAGTCAGCAGTGCGAGCTTATACAAGGCACCGGGGGGTGCCTTTCTACTCCGGGGGGAAATAAATGGACGAGCCGTTGGCTTCGCGTGTGCTTGATTGTCAAGGTTTGCAGTGTCCGCTGCCTGTGGTTAAAACCGCGCAGGAGATCAAAAAGATGGAAGTTGGCGAGACGCTTGAACTCCTTGCCACCGATCCAGGTGTGGAACCGGACATGAAAGCTTGGAGTTCGCGTACCGGCAACGAGCTCATCAAAATAGATCGTGCCGGAGACGTCTTCCACGTCTACCTTCGGCGCCTTCGCTAGGCGTCATCCTTCTTTTAACTTGCCCAGGGGCGTGCCATCGACGGCGAGCCTCGGACTTGTCATACCGATCTATCACTTTGCAAATGGGGGAGATGTCAATGTGGACCAATGACGGCGAAGGCCGCGTGCTTTATGTGCAGACTCATGGAGTCTCTGATCCGGGGCGAAGTGCCACGCCATTTTTTTTGGCGGCTTCGGCTGCGGCGATGGAGGTTGAGGTCGGGATCTACTTCACTATGTACGGCCCGCAGTTGCTCCAAAAGGAGGTAGTCGACAAGATTGGCCCCAAGGGTGATCGCGGCCAGCGCCTTTCCTACTTCATCAAGCAGGCTACTGATCTCGGAGTTCGGCTCTGGGTTTGCCAACCGAGCTTGGATCTCAATGACCTCATTTTTGACCAGCTGATCGACGGAGTGGAGATGATCGGAGGCGCTGCATTCAACGACCTCGCGATGTCGGCCGATGCGGTGATTTCGTTCTGAAATGGCACAAGTTACTTTCGATCCGTACCTTAAGTTAGAACATCTCGCCGGACATGCCGATGTGACCCGCGCAGAGAAGGAACGCCTCATTAGCAAAGTGATGGCGGATCGTCGTTTCCCGGACTATCTCTATGGCTGCTACGAATGCGGGATCTGCGTCGCGGTATGCCCGTCAGCGCGCTTCTATGACTTCAGCCCGCGGCGCATAGCCCAAGCCGCGGCACGTGTTGACGTAGATTTGATGTTCCAGCAAATGGAAGAAGACATCTGGGAGTGCTCGCAGTGTTTTTCCTGTTTGCGCTGTCCCAGGGGGAACAATCCCGGCGGAATTATCACCATCATGCGTGAAGTCGCCGTGGAGGAGGGTCGGCGATCCGCAAAGACCGCGCTGGAGGGATATTCGCGGATCATCTACAAGATCATGTCCACCGGTACCCAAGTCTCTCCGGACATGCTTCAACCCGACGCTTTCCCCGATTGGGGTCCCGAAGTCAAGGACGTTTCAGAGAATCTCAGTCTTTGGCGGCGTGCGCTACCGCCCGAGACACATCACACTACCTCCACGGGGTGGGATGTCGCTGAATCGACGATCCTTGAGCTGTACGTGATCTGGCTCGAGACCGGCGCTCTCGAGATGATCAAGGAAGTAGACACTGGAATCCACATGATTCTCGAGGAGATCATGGAAGAACGACTTGAAGAGGAGGGGATAGAGATATGAGTGACGCAGTAGGGGTAATTCTTTCCAAAAAGCAGAAGTTCGAACGCACTCCTGATCGTCGCAACCACGACTTTCACGAGGAGCTTTTCGCTCTTGAGGCGGCTGGCGAGTTGATCGTCCAGCGAGTTTCTGACGACTTCGTGAGCGTGCCCACCAAGTATGGTCTGCAGAAGAAGATCCAACGTGGCCACCTCTGGCACCACAAATCATGTGGTCAGTGCGGGCACATTCCCGGGTACTCCACTTCGATTTTTTGGATCATGCGCAAGCTCGGCTACGACTACGACGACCCGCGAGACCAGACCTCTTGCACCGCTTGGAACTACTACGCCAGCGCGACTTCCAACCAAGCTGCGCAAGCTGCGGTGGCACTGAGGAATTTCGCCGCGGCATATGAGACTGGTTACTTTCCGCTTATCCACTGCGGAACCTCCTATGGACACTACAAAGAGGTGCGTTCCGAGCTCCTTCATCAGCCCGAGCTGCGAGCCCAGGTGCGTAAAGTACTCGCCAAGCTCAACAAGGAGATGGTGATTCCCGAAGAGATCGTGCACTATTCCGAGTGGCTATACGCCATGAAGGACGAGATTGCATCCCGCTCGATTCTCGATCTCAGCAAAATCGGCGTCACCGTACACCCCGCCTGCCACTATTACAAGCTGGTGGAAGGCGACGCCATCTACGATCCCGATGTCTACCACGGCCAGCGCACCGCAGCGGTGAGTGGGCTTGTGCTCTCGCTCGGCGCCGACCTGCGCAGTTACTCGACTTTTTTTGACTGCTGCGGCTTCGGCTTTCGCCACATCCTGGTGCAGCGCGATTTCACTCGCTCGTTTGCGACGTTGCGCAAGATCGAAGTCATGAAAGAGGAGGCCGATCCCGACGTAGTTTTGACCCATGACACAGGGTGCGTAACAGCTCTGGACAAGAGTCAGTTTGCCACCCAAGCCCATGAAAGAAATGTTGGCATCCCGGTAATGTCCGAAGCACAGTTCGCGGCGCTGGCGATGGGGGCTCACCCCTTCAAGGTGTGTCAGCTGCATTGGCACTCCACGAACTATCGGCCTCTGCTTGAGAAGATGGGTATCGATTGGGAGGCCGCGTGGGCAGAGTTCCAGGAAGATCTCAAGAAGCTCGAGCGAGGCGACCAGAAGTATCTCACCTGGGCCGATGTCGGTGTCTAAGCTCCCGTCCAATCAAGAAGTCGTTATAAGGGCCAGGTAGGAGGATTCGTGGCAAATACAACAGTCGCAGTAATCGGAGGAGGTCCGGCGGGTCTTGCCGCCGGAGCATCTGCGGCTTCACTTGGGAGCGAAGTCGTCATCATCGAGAAGCTTCCCTTCCTCGGTGGGCGTCCCATCGAGGAGAACTACGCTTCGCTGACTCCCTATTTGCGAAGTGCCGAAGAGGCGATGGGAGAAGTCATCGACCACGCCCTGTCCTTCGAGAATTTGACGGTCATGCTTGACTCTAAGGTGATCGCGGTTACAGGTGATCCCGGCGACTTTGTTTTAGAAGTTCAAAGCGGCGAAGAGGTGGTATCCCTTACAGCGGGGTCGATTATCGTCGCTACGGGTTTCCAGCACTTTGATCCAGGGCGCGAGACCCAAATGTATGGCTATTACGAGTTCGACGATGTGATCGCCCTCCAGGATCTTGAAGCGATGCTCAAGGAGGGTCGGGTGCAAAGGCCCTCCAACGGCGAGGAGCCCAAGCGCGTGTGCTTTGTGCAATGCGTCGGGTCTCGTGACCGCCAGATTGGCAATGAATATTGTTCCAAAGTGTGTTGTGGGGTGGCGTCGAAGGAGGCCATCGAAGTTCGCCTCGCCGTGCCCGGTGTAGAAGTCTTCATTTTCTATATCGACATGCGTATGTATGGCTACTGGGAGAGCCAGATCTACTGGCCCGCCCAAGAGAAGCATCACGTCCAGTATGTCAAGGGGATCATCTCCGAAGTTCTCCCTAAGGACGGACGGCTCCTCGTGCGTGGAGAGGACACTACCATGGGACGGCCCATGGAGGTGCTCATGGATCTGGTGGTGCTCTCGGTGGGCATGGAGCCTTCTATGGGTACCCGCGAGATCGCCGGGATTCTCGGCATCGAACAGAATAAGTACGGCTTCATCGAAGCTGTCAAAGGGCCATTGGACACGGTTGCTACCTCGCGGGAGGGAATCTTCGCGGTTGGTTCGGCGCTCGGTCCCGCTGATCTCGAAGATTGCTCCTCGACCGGAGGCTATGCCGGGGCTCGGGCTACTGCATTTATACGCTCGCATGCCAAGGCGGGAATCTAGTAGTGGGAAACGTCGCCGTGGAGCCTCCCAAGGTGCAGCCAGCTGATCTGGAGACCATTGCTGATCTAGCCGGGGCAATTTTCACCAGTGTCGACATGACGGAGATGTCAGCGATTGCCAGCGAACTTGAGGCCAAGGCGCAGCGCCTTGGCGAGTTGTTTGCGCAACTGTCTGGTCCGCGGGGCGAAGAGGTGGTGAACTTGATCATCGCCGAGACTTTTATCTCGCGGCGTAAGCGAAGAGAGATCTCGGCTATCGTTACCGAGGCGATTCTTCGAGACGCGCTGATTGCCCTCGCGGATAGCTCTCAAGGGCCCATGGAGCGCGTCTCGCTGATGCGCTACTGGCTGGAGCCGATGGGCGATCTTGCCAACGATCTTCCTTTTGAACTGCTCCACTTTTTGCAGCCCGATCGGTTCTGTCTCGCCACTAGCTGGGTGTGGAATCCCCTCACTGAGACCGGGGCGGTCAAGCTCCTCCTCGACGAGGGCTTTGAACTCTTCGGCGCCGATCAAGATGAAGCTTTCGCGCGCCTCAATTTCGCCATCGATTACCTCGGACAAACCGCCCAAGCGGCGGGCTTTATCCCCGCAGGCAATACCCACTTTGCCATGGACGCATTTTTGGCAGGAGTCTATGGCGTCTATATGTCCACCGTCCTTGAGATGAGAATGACGAAGGAATTTAACAAGATTCTCCCCCCACTCTCGCAGCTGATGCGTCGGCTGTTGGGCATTTACCACAAAGAGGTGAACTAGCCGATGCCAATTGGAGGCAAGAAACAGCTACCCATCGCGCACGAGAAGGAGACGGCCATCGTCGTCTCGTCTCTCTCGGGCCGTGAGTGGGATGTATCGGGTTCCTGGAACCGGATGTTCGAGTCCCGAGTTTTGTCCGACTATTCCTATGCGGGCCTCGGCAAAGTTGCCGCGCTCGAAGGTGGAGAGTCATTGGAGTTTTGCTACGGCTGTGGCAAATGCATACCGGTATGCCCGGTGGATTTGGTTGCCGAATATGGCCCGCGCAAGATCCATCGCAAGGTCCAGACCGGAATGGATCTCTTCAGCTCCGACGATCTCTGGAAGTGCACCACGTGTGGGAACTGCCTTCGGGTTTGCCCGAAGGAGGTCAACATGATAAAGATCATGCCAGCAGTTCGTGAGGTGGCGATGGAGGCCGGGAGCGTCCCGGACGAACTCCAGGTGGTATTTGAAAAGACTTTCCGCTACGGCAATGCCCTTGGAGAGAATCCCCGGCGACGCCATTCCTGGACCAAGGGCGCCGGGGTGGACGTCCCGGTGCTCGGAAATGATCCTCGCCATGTTGACGTACTCTTCTATGTCGAGGACTACTGGAGCTTTCACCCGCGCGGGCAGCAGGCTGCTCAAGCGTTTGCGCGCCTCCTCACCTTGGCTGGAGTGGACTTTGCTATCCTCGGCGCCGAGGAAAAGACTCTCGGGGACTCCCAACGCCTAGCCGGAGAACGTGGCCTCTTCGAGTCGCTCATGGAAGATGCCGTAGCCACCCTGTCCAAGTACGAATTCGATCGTATCGTCACTCCTGATCCGCACGGTTACAACGCGCTCGTCAAGGAGTATCCCAAGCATGGCCACAGTTTTCCATCCCTGCACTACACCCAGCTTCTTGCCGACCTCGTCGGGCGTCTCCCCATCAAGAACCCCCTCAATAAGAAAGTGACTTTCCACGACCCCTGTTATTTGGGCCGCCATAACGGAGAGTACGATGCTCCGCGCACCTTGATCAACGCCATTCCCGGAGTGGAATACCTCGAGATGGGGCGGTGTCGCGAGAACTCGTATTGCTGCGGTGGGGGCGGCGGAGGAATGTGGCTGGACGGCTTCAACTCCAACCACCTCTCCGAGAGGCTCTCAGAACGGCGGGTTCGCGAGGCGGCTGCCACCGGCGCAGATATTCTCGCAGTGTGTTGTCCTTATGAGGTTTCGCGCTTTGAGGATGCCGCCAAGTCGACGGGGAACGAACAGCTCCAGGTTCTCGATATCGCCGAGATGCTCGATATTGCCGTAGGAGGACTCGATGCGGTCGAAGCCATGATGGCGGAGAGTCGCTGAGATGAAAGAATTGCGCGTCATCGACTTCGGTAGCGTAGCTGCGTTACGTTCCCAGACGATCTGGCACGCGCTTGCCTCCTCCGCGGGACGCGGTGCGCCGATGACGCTGTCATTCATGCGCCCCGCCTCTGCCTATGTCGGGATTGGCCTGCACCGATCCATCGACGAAGTCGACCGTGGCTATTGTCGCAGCGAGGGCCTTGCTGTGATTCGCCGCCAAATTGGCGGAGGGCCGGTCTACCTTGACGAGCACCAACTTTTTTTTCAGATCTCTGTGCACCGCAGCGCCTTGGCGCGGTCCCGAGCGGCTGCCATTGACTCACTCTTGCGTCCGCTGACCGGAGCGTTTCATGCCGCGGGAGTGCCTGGGGAACTTGACGGCAATGGCGAGTTTTCGCTGGGCGGGGCAAAAGTCTGTGGACATGGCGCGGGAGAGATCGATGATGGTGTCGTCGTGGTGGGCAATCTCATCGAGCACTTTGATCCCGTCCGTGCCAGCGCCATTCTAAATACCAAGTCCGACTGGATCAAGGGAAAACTCGCTGAGCTGATGGCGCGGTTTGTCGGTTCTTTTTCCGCCCCCATCAATGCCGCAGCCTTCATTTCGGCCGCGAGAGAGGCGCTGGCATCGGCGTTTTCCGCGCCTGACCATGACGGGAAGCTCAGCGATGAGGAGGTCCTTGAAGTCGAGAGGTTTGACTCCCTTCTTGGCAACGAAGCTTGGACGGAGGCTCCGGAGTTTCTCCCCCCGGCGCCACGGCCCATGCGAATCATCAAGATCCGCGCCGGAGTTTATGCGGTGTACCGGGTGGAAGTAGCTCCTCATTTCTTTTTTGCAAGTGTCTTTGGGAGGGTGGAGTCCCTGGTCATCGCCGGACTCGACAGCCCGGGAAGCCACGTGCAAGAGGTGAGAGATTGCGATTTGACCGTCGCCATTGAAATGCTCCTAGAGCACGGAGATCGG
>JAKASN010000030.1 GCA_021819025.1 Actinomycetes bacterium
CGCGGCCCCGCCGGCGAGTCCCACCAGCGCACCGACGTCACTTCCCGGCAGGCTGAGATCCTCAAGGCCCTCGACGCTCCCGAGCCCCCGCGCTTCCTGGCCCTGAGGGCCAGGCCCCGCTCCGCGGCCTGACCGCCCCCGAATTCACCTAGGCACTACACGCCCAGGGCGCCCTGAACAAACTTGCCCATCTCTTGGCGCTTTTCGTCCATCCCATGTTTCCCTCCTGCGGAAGTCGGGTCAGAGCGGTGCGAGTGTTCCTGGCCTGGGCCCAGACTCCGGAGGGAGGTGCCGCTGACATCGGCGCCAGCCCCAGGCTTCCTCGACCGGAGCAGAAGGTCTTGGACGTTCTCACCCGCGAGGAGATCCAGACGATGGAGAACGCTGCCAAGACGGAGCGCGACAAGCTCAACGTCCGGGTCCTCGCGGACTGTGGGCTCAGGCTGGGCGAGGTGCTCGCCCTGCGAGCTGAAGATCTCCGGGAGCCACGGCGCGCCGAGTTCGCCCTCAAGGTTCGCGGCAAGGGCAGTCGCGACAGGGTGGTGCCCCTGGCACCCGGCCTCTACCGCCGCCTGCGCCGTTACCTAGGAGCTCGCGGAGCTGAGCGGCGCGACCCCGTCTTCGTCGCCATGCGCAAAGGGGCCGACGGAGCCTACCCACCGCTGACGAAGAGCGGCTTAGAGCAAGCCATCAGGGCGATCGCCCGCGAGGCGGGAATTGAGAAGCGTGTGTATCCCCACGTCTTCCGCCACAACTTCGCAACCGAGTGGCTGCGCCGCGGGGGCAACGTCATCAGCCTGCAGCGGATCCTGGGCCCTTCCGACCTGACCATGATCCAAGAGGTGTACAGCCACCTCGACACCTCGGACGACTACCAGGCTGCGATGCGAGTCCTGCTGGGCCACGAGTAGGCGGCGAACCCGGACTTCCGCACGCCGAGTGAACTCGCTGCAAGTCGCTACGAAGTTCGAAGTGGAAGGCCTCGTATCTGTTGGCGTCCTCGCACCTGCCCGGACTGCGCGGGCAGGATCGAATCCACAGCAGCGAGTGGCGGGGCGACCGCCGAGGCCCAGGCTCTCACATGGATGGGTCACCTTTCGGGGTACACGCCAGCTGGTACCGCAAGCGGGGTACGGTCAGCAGCTTGCTGGTCGGACTACAGTTGGCGGGGCTTCAAAGTGGCCAGCCATTAGGGCTGAAAATCCCGACACGAACGACGCGGTTATCGGGCACTTCCCGAGCCCTAACGACGCTACGGGCCGTAGCCTAATGCGCGCTGGCAGCGGCTGGTCTACTCTGCGCCAATGCACACCTAGAGAATGCCGACACGGACCTCAAGTTCCGGACTTTTCGGAAACTATTCGCTATCTCGTAGCCTCCACATGCACTTGTCGCCATAGATGGGCCTGCTCGCACATATACGAATGCATCCCCCCATAGACACGCGCCGACTCTAAGTACACCTTAGGCAGCTTCGCGACAATCGTGTATGTGGAATTCACAACATTCGCTACATGAGTCTCAGTCAGTTGGCTGACGAGCTGGTAGCTGTCAAGCAGATCGAGACCCGCTTCGGCCGCAACCCACCGTACCAGATCAGCCTGCGCTATCCTAAATGCATCCTCCAGCGGCCGTGCGCACCCAACACTCATAATGTAACCATCATCCTCAAGCCGAGGCCATAGAGTCGGGCACTTCTTGATCAGGTCAACGATCAGGACTGTATCCATGGCAGACTCCACCGCCGCGCCGCACGTTTCTCCCTGTCCCTGACGACAGTGCCCATCTCCGACTGAGAACAGCGCCCCGGGCACATTGACTCCCAGATAGCAGGTAGCGCCCGACCGCAGTTCCGGCACGTCCATATTCCCGCCAAACTCACCAGGTACAAGCGACGATTTCACCTCACCGAGGGCTGGAGCCACTCCCACCGTACCCAACATCGGGTCAAGCGGTAGATCCAAAGTGGCTCCGCTGAACCGGCCGGCAAAGGTCACCGTCTGCCGCACAAGATCGATGGGATAAACCCACACAACCTCGGGAAGCGGCTGCTGCAAAGTCGCCGTCTCGCGGGTCGATGTCAGTGCCCCAAAGCCTTGTGTGATCGCTGAGACCCCAAAGCCTCGGGTCGGCGTGATGGACACGAAGTGCAGAGCAATGGTATCTCCGGGTTCAGCGCCGATAACGTAGAAGGGCCCGCTCTGAGGGTTGAACAGAGCGGGCCGCACGGCCGTTGCTACCGTGTCCTCTACTCCTCGAATCTTACCCCCGAAAGCATCCTCTGACCAGACACTCATGACGGTCCCAGGAGAAACCTCAAGCACGGCCTTGGCCCCTCCGAAAGTCCAGACCAGCGCTCCACCTTCGGGATGATAATTAATAGATTGCATTGCACTCATCTCTCGCACTTCTAGGACTGAACATCAAGTCTCCCCATCGGGCACATCACTAATCCGAGCTGCTTTCAACTCATCCCATTGGGAAGCCGCGTCGACAAGTCGGCGTCACTTCGAAGCAAGGCGGCAAGCGCCCGTTGCGCCGTTGCCGACTTCCGAAACAACATGCTTCTATCCGCAGCGTACTTCGCATCCGCCAATGCTCGGTAGTGCTCACCTACAGCGAGCCTAACCTCCGCCTCATCGCCGTCCCGGATGGCATGCCATAGCCGCTCATGCGCGTCCAGATCCCATACAGCAGTTTCACTGTCGCTAGCAAGTGTCGAGCTCACTAGAATTACCTGATGCATCGGGCGCAGTATCAGCTCGAGAGCCGGGTAATGCAGGGACTGCACGATCCCAACATGAAAGGACAGATGTAATCGGTGTGCAATCTCCCATTCCTGCGCCTCCACTGCGGAGCGCAACTCTGAACACATGCCCCTGAGGCGGGCCCAGTCCTCTTCGCGGCGCCGGCGAGCAGCGATTGGTGTCAACACACTATCGAGCAGGTGCCTGGCGTCTATGACGTTACCTAGGGTCACATCCGCACGCAGTAGCAACCGAAGAAGTGCCTCCCCCAGCGCCTCGTCTTGCGGCTCAGTAACGACTGTGCCGCGTCCTTGATGCACGGATACCAACCCTCTGGCCGACAGCGTCCGCAACGCCTCCCTCACCACAGTTCGGCTCACCGCTAACTCATCACACAGTTCCGCCTCCGTCGGCAGAGTTGCCCCAGGAACAATCTGCCCACTGAGGATGGCCGCCTCGAGTTGCCCAACAACCCATGAGCTAAGTTTCGGTGACCGCCTGCTTCGAGCCGAAATGGAAGTTTCGGACGACCTAGCACTGGCTCCTCGAGCATCGATCCTCACGTCAACTCATCCGGCTGGACGACAACCCGATACTCGGCGCTTATGGTGCGTCCTATCACTGGGTCGTCTAGAGCAATGTGCCATGCTTCCACTCCCACGGGAGGCTCGCCGCCGATCGTGCCAGATAGTATCACCGTTCCGAGCGGTGGCGCACTCATCGAAGAACGACTGGCTAGAATAGCGATCAGCGACGAAGGTGCTAGCAGCATACCGCAGCTACCACGCTGAACCTCACTCGATTCCCCGTCAGCCCTGTACGCTGTCAGCGTCAATACCATGTCGTCGAGGTGCCCCGACACCTCATCTAACGGCCACATGACCCGGGATAGCACGTCCGGACAGTGGCGTTTTGCCCGCGACACACTGGTCTGCTCGATGACGGCATCTGAGTGGTCGGAGCCGACGCCAATCACCCAGCCTTTGGCTGTCAGCACGAGAGCGTATTCGACCTCCGCGTAGGTCTGGTCGCCGAAGACCACTATCTCGGACGTCATAGTCACGCGGTCGATTGGCAAAGGATACAGAGTAGGGACCACCACGGGAGCAGGAATCCCCCGCGCCGCGAGCTCCGCGATGTGCTCCAGCACAGTGGTACGATCTCGCCCAGCATACCCGAAATTAAAGACGGCGCTGATCTCCACATGTTCGACGCTAGTCCGACCATCCAGTCGCTGGACTTCAATTTCCACCAAGGTGTGCGCTCCACTTCACGCTGCTGTGTACCCTCCGTCGACAGCCAAGGAGATTCCCACGATGTGGCTAGCCTCGTCGCTCGCAAGAAACACTATCGCCTGGGCTGTCTCCTCCGGCTGACCCAACCGCCCTTGTGGTATCGAGGCACCCAGCTGTTCGCGAAACAACCCAGGTTGTGGCTGCCCTTCCACCCACTCATTGATCAAAGGTGTCTCTGTCACCCCGGGAGCCACGGCATTAACTCTAACTCCCCGGGAGGCCCACTCGATCGCCGCGGTCCTGGTCAGGGCAAGGAGACCTCCCTTACTCGCGGAGTAGGCACCCATCCCCGCCACGCCAACCGAGGCAGTTCGAGATGTCACATTCACGATCGATCCACTCGATCTGTCCAGCATCGCCTGGCCCACGATCCGAAGCATCACAAACGCCCCGACAAGGTTCGTGGCCAGGACCTGGTTCAGTTCATCAGCCGACGTGTCACAAACGCTTTTCACGAAGTCCACGCCCGCACTATTGACAAGTATGTCTGGTCCCCCAAATCGGGATGCTTCCGCAACCGCGGCGACCGCCGTTGCCTCCACAGTAACGTCGCCGCGCAGAAACTGGGCCCGCTGCCTCCCCAGCTCCCGCTCTAGCCTCATTCCCCTCGCCTCTCCTCGCGCCACGACAATCACGCGCGCGCCTTCTCGAACTAGTAGACGAACTACGGCCTCGCCGATTCCAGACGTCCCACCCGTGACGATTGCCACCTTTCCGTCAACTTGCCCCATGTGCAACGCTCAGCGCTGGCCTCTGACGCTACAGGCCAGCAGGGTAAGAAACTCAAATATAAGGTTGGCCGCCAAAAGCGAAGTCGTTTCAGCCACATCGTAGTCAGGCAGTACTTCCACTACGTCAAAGCCAACAAACCTAATTCCATGCAGCTCTCGCACCAACGCTTGGCTCTCCCAGGTGGTGAAGCCCCCGACTTCCGGCGTCCCTGTCCCGGGCGCAAACGCCGGGTCCACAAAGTCAATGTCAAAGGTCAAAAACACCGGACCAACACCTGCGCGAGCACGAACGCGTCGCGCTGTCTCCGCGATGCCGAGTCCATGCACTTCCGCCGCCGTAATCACCTCCATACCTAACTCAACAGGTATTTCATAGTCCCTCTTCGAGTAAACGGGGCCGCGAAGCCCGATCTGGATAGCTCGCGACGGATCAATCAGCCCCTCGCGGATCGCGTGATAAAACGGCGTGCCGTGAGTATATGGTTGGCCAAAGTATTCATCGGAGGTGTCGCTATGAGCGTCAAAGTCAATCAGCCCAACCGGGCCATACGCTGCAGCAATCGCCCGCAACTCCGGCAAGGAAATAGAGTGGTCCCCTCCCATGCTGATTGGAATCACCCTTTGCTCCAAGATTTGTTGTAGTCCAGCACGGATCCGTACCTGCGACTCTTCAATGTAGCCCGGCACAACGGCAATATCTCCGTAGTCAACGACTGATAGATAGTCAAACGGAGAAATTGCGCTTGCAGTATGGTATGGCCGAATGAGCGCAGACGCACTTCTAATCCGTTCAGGTCCAAACCGTGCCCCGACGCGAAAGGTGGCTCCCGTATCAAAAGGGATACCTAGTACTGCCACGTCCGTATCCGACAGTGAGCCAGAAACGTGTGGCAATCTGGCATAGGTACGGATCCCAGTGAAGCGAGGTGATCGTTTTGAGTCCTCTGGTCCATATTTGGGCATTCAGCTACCTCTTTCCACCTCTATGATCGCGCTAGTGCCCCTGGGATTCTACATCGCTCATCGCGGCGTCTAGAATCGCCAGCGCGTCCGCGGCCTCAGCCTCGCTTAGCACCAGTGGGGGCGCCAGTCGTATCACCTGTCCATAAGTACCTGCTGACAGCAGGAGCAGACCACGAGCCTCTGCCTTCGCTATGACCTCGCTCACAAACTCTCCTGCGGGAGACCCGAGCTCATCCCCGAACTCAACCCCGATCATAAGCCCAAGGCCCCGAATATCAGCAATCCGCGGATGCTGACCAGCGAGTTCACGAAGCCCCTGCAGCAGTTGAGTCCCTCGTGTCCGAGCATTCTCTAATAAATGCTCACTTTGGATCACATCTAGAGTAGCAATTGCCGCCGCTGCTGCTATGGGATTACCCCCAAACGTGCCCCCGTGCTGGCCCGGCTCCCAAGCATCAAAGATATCGCGCCTCGACGCGATGGCACTCAAAGGTAGTCCGCTAGCGATTCCCTTGGCCATAGTTAAAATGTCCGGCTTTACTCCGTACTGCTCGCACGCAAAGAGTGAGCCCGTCCGCCCAAAGCCGCTCTGGACCTCATCTAGCACAAGCAAAATGCCGTGTTCCTCAGTTATTGCCCGAAGACCGGCTAGGAACCGCTTGGGCGCCGGCACGTACCCCCCCTCGCCGAGGACCGGCTCAACCACTGTCGCAGCGACATCGCGTGCGCGCACAACCGTTTCGAATAGTTCTCTCAACTGGTCAAGGCACCACTCGCTATAGCTCTCGGGATCGCTTCTCCACGCCGAACGAAAGGCGTACGGGTACGGAGCCATGTAGACACCGGCCGGCAATGGCTCAAAACCTCCTCGCACTCGGACGCGCGAGCTGGTGATGGCCATGGTCCCAGCGGTACGCCCGTGGAAGCCACCCCTGAAGGCAATGACGGCTGGCCGCCCCGTGAACGAGCGAGCAAGCTTAATCGCCCCCTCAACCGCCTCCGCCCCGCTATTGCTAAACATAACTTGATCCAGCGGTGGTGGAAGTACTGCAATCAGCCGCTCTGATAGCTCCAATACCGCCGGATTTCCGAAGATGTTGGCCTGTGCGTGAATGATTTTTTCGGCCTGCTGCCTGATGGCCGCCACAATCTGAGGATGGCAATGTCCGGTATTGGTGACCGCTATACCCGACGTAAAGTCGAGCCATGATCTTCCCCGCACATCCCAGACGCGACATCCTAGACCGTGATCCACAACGAGTCCTGAATAGCGAGTCAAAGCCCGTGGATAAAGTGCCGCCACATCCTTCGCCGTATATTCCATACTGATCTCTATATTATCCCGAATACGCCATTCGTCGGCCGATGCGAACCTACAGGATCCCGGACTCTCCGCCTGCCGCAGGGATGCAGCCAGCAGGCCCCTCCTCCAAACTTCCCGCCGTCAGCTCACTACGCATAGATGCCCGCAGTAATCCCCGCATCCACAGATAGAACGGCGCCCGTGATCAGGGATGCATAAGGCCCGGCCAAGAACACAGCGGCGTTTGCAACGTCCTGCGGGGTCCCCTGCCGTCCCATCGGAATCGTCCGGCGAATGAGCAGCTCCAGTTCCCTTGATCCGCCCATCGCCGCAATGATGGGTTCGTTGAAAGGGGTATCGATCCAGCCGGGAGCCAGGCAATTGACCCTTACATTGGACCGAGCATAGTCCAGCGCCATTTGCCTACTCAAACCGACAATGGCTGCCTTTGAGGCGCAGTAAGCAGCTGTGCCTCGTTCCGGCATAACTCCGACAGACGAGGAGATGTTGACGATTGATCCACCTCCCTTGTTCACCATAATAGGTATCACGTTCCGGCAAAAAAGAAACGTACCCCCCACGTTTACCTTCATGCTCCGATCAAACTCCTCCTCCGAAATCTCGACGACTGCCCCGGGCACCTGGACTCCAGCGCAATTCACTAAAACGTCGATAGACCCCGTGATGCTTAGCGCCCACTCCACACAACTTTGTACTTGAACTCCCTGCGCCACGTCCACCTGATAGAACTCGCCTCTGCCACCAACCTTTCGTACCTTGTCTGCCGCCGACAGTCCCTCTTTCTCTGCCTGATCCGCAATCACGACGGACGCCCCTTGTCTTGCCAACTCAACAGCGATTGCGCATCCGATCGCCCCTGCCCCGCCCGTAACGAGGGCTATCACACCGTTCAGGCTGCTCATAGCTCGCCTACTCCCTGAATGAGCGCGCCGCTTCACCTACTTCTCGCAGATGGACGTCTCGCTCACTCAACGGGTATCTCCTTGTAGCGGGCTGCTAAGTCAATACCTTGCGACCGTCGGATCCGTTGGGCACCATAGTACCAAGCAAACCCGACAACAAACACTACCAAGTTCACCCACAACGAAAAGGCTGTATTAGCACCATATGTTTTATCCACTATCGCTCGGTACACAATAAACGCCAGCAGTACGCTCGCAATCGACGCAATAACCGGCAGAATCCGTACACTACCTAGCCTGATCGCTGCGGGTGATGTCTCAAACACTTCTCGGCGGCGGATCGGAAACACAATGCCTGCCAGGGCAGTAATGAGAAACGCCACCGCGAAACCCAGCAGACCGGAAAGTATTGTCACCAGAGACGTGAACGCGTATACACAGAGCCAGGCCTCAGCCAACACACAGGTTACGAAGATCGCGAAGCCCGGCGTGTGTAGACGGTCTGACACCGCTCCCAGCCGGTTCGGACCTAGACCATCAAGCCCCCATGCGAACATAGCTCGGGATGCGTAAATAGCCGCTGTTCCCGCTGCGTAGGGAATGAGAAGCAGAACCCAGAGATTGATGATCACAGTAAGCACTGGGCTTCCGCCGGCAATGGCAGCAAATACGTTCGCCCACGGCATAGTGGGCAAGCCTGTCTTCGCTGTCGGCAACGAGGTGATAGCGAGTTCAAACCGCGTGCCAACCGCCGAGTGGGTGAGAAACATCAACGCAACCAGGGCCACTCCCGATGCCAGCATCGCCCCAGTGATGCCAATGAACATGTTGCGACTTGCTCGCTTGATCTCTCCGGCAAAGGACACCGCGAACACAGCGAACAACACCGCAAAGGCAGGCCAAATCATGAAGGTGAGTGTGTTACCCATGCTGAAGCTGGGGGCAAGGTCGGTGTGCGCGGTGGCCGCCTGATGAATGATTCGCTGGTAAGCGCCCGCACCGACCAGGCCGTTGAATTGATGAGCGAAGTCAATTCTCCCTGTAGCAGTTATCGCAAGGACGATCACGGTCACGAGCAGGCATGCGAATGCCACCCACATTGACCACTTTTGCACCCGGAAGTAAAACTTCATACCCCGGTGCAGTATCACCCCAAAGAACAACACTAGGGCGCTCCCGCATACGAACAGGCCCCAAGGACTCGTAATCCAGCTACCCGCATTTGTCAGCATTGAGCTATGAAGCTGAAGGCCGAGCATTAGCAAGAGAGGCGACCATCCAAAGAGCGCCCAGAATACGCCGTTGATGCCGACGTAAAAAATTTCCCAAAAGGTGTTGATGAGGCTCACGGCCATCCCGATGCTCGGGTGCAGTATCCGTGAGAGAAATACGTATTCACCGCCAGACCGCGGATAAACTGACGTAAACAGCGCATAGGTGATCCCTAAGGCGAGCGCTCCGATAACAGTTATTAGGGTAGCCAGTTCCATCGACGCCCCTGGATATGCCACCCACGCCACGGTAATAAACGACACGTACGGAATGCCGATCTGCCCAAGTCCATAGAAGACAGTGTCAAGCGCGCTGACTTGTCGTACTAGCCCTGAACTACGCCGGGTAAAGGTCGCCACTGGTTGGGAAGTTCCGCTTTCCATAGTTGGGTCCCCCTTTAGCTCCAAGTGGATCTTGTACTAGCCTGTGACTAGGCGGACATCCGTCAGGCCTATGCGTGCATCGAGCTCGATAATTGCTCCTCTCAAAATGCCTTCCCCGTATTCACTCCCGGGATTTACGACGGTTGTCATGCCAAGCTTGCGGATCCCGGCTGATTCGTGGATGTGGCCATGAAGCCCCAGCATTGGCTGGTATTTCATAATTGCCTCCCGAACAGCTGTACTGCCGGTCGGAACCATCTCCGGCTGACCAAATGCCCCCACTATTACGCGCATCGTGGAGTCCAGACGTGGAGCCTCATCTAGCC
>JAKASN010000031.1 GCA_021819025.1 Actinomycetes bacterium
CGATCTAGCTCTCCTATCGTTGCGCTCGTCAGTAGCGGCGTGTCACCAGGGACAACCAGCACCACCGGGGATTGGGACCCCGCAAAGGTGAGTGGGTCAGGGAGCGACGTCAGTGCCGTTGCTAGAGCATCGCCGGTACCTCGCTGCGCTTTTTGTTCGACGAAACTAAGGCGCATCCCCTCGGGGCAGTAACGCATGAGTGCAGATTTAACCAGCTCCGCCTGAAATCCTACTACCGCCACCACTTCGGTAATCTCAGCATCTGCAATCGCATGGAGAATGTGAGCCACCATAGGCTCGCCACAGATCCGCACCAGGGGCTTAGGCCGAGACGACTTCATTCGCGTGCCTTCACCCGCGGCAAGGATCACCGCAAAGCGCTTCCTCGCCTTTTGAGCCATGTTATCCAACACCACCAGCTCTCAAATCTCATCGCGTTGCCCGCAGTGGGAGAACCCAAAACAGCTATTTGGTCCAGCAGCCTTCAAGTCGAACAGCCATAGTTGCCGTGCCGATTCACTGCCTGGTCAGAGATGGCGCGACTTCGAGCGAAGCAACCTGTTGCCCCTCTGACGAGAAACTTACGATGCCGTTGCGCGATATTCCTACGCCTTCGACTCTAGCCCACGAAGCACTGGCACTAGTCAAGGCGGAGGAAACCAGTCTCATAATTGGTACTTGAGTGGGAAGCTGGATGGAGATTCGGATCTTAGCTGAACCCCTCGCGCGGTCGTTGATCACCACCAGCGACCAGGCTCCCTGCTTCTCGGTTGCCAAAGCCATCACGCCAGAGGGAAGACCGGAAACGCTATGGAGTATCGAGCCTGGGGGGATAAAGCGCGAATAGTTCCCGAGCACGAAGTAGCGCTTGGTCAAATACAAGTTCATATTGTGGTCACTCGGATAATTGATGTCGTAGTAGACCAGACCGTCGTTGCGACCGAGAATATTGGCGCGCTCTGCGCAACCAGAATCCAACGCCGGCTCACAACCCAGGCTAGGCGACACGGCGAGCCACCAGTCAAATGCGCTATCGCCTCCGTAAACTAGGTCTTTAAAGATCGACTTAGCCAGCCACATCCCCGAACGCATCGTCGGGTCGTACTGATATCCGAAGGTCTTGCCGTTGAAACAGCAGATTTCAGTAGTCCAACTTGGCAAGTGGTAGTGCGCGAGGAGCAACTTCATCGCCGTAAGCACCTTGGGTCCTGGATAGTCGTAAGTATGATGCGCCACGACCGCAACGTACTTTTTTGCGTCAAGGCGAGTTATCCAACGCGGCAGTTCCGGGATAAGTTGAAAAGCAACCACCGAAGATTCGTCAGCGATAATGTGACACCACGGTGCCCGCATGGCTAAATCCTTGCCCAAGGCCACGACCAGCGGCGCTCGCTCCAAAACGGGGACCCGCATCCCTTCCTGCTTGCATGCAGACATGGAACCATCAGGCTCATTCATGGGAGAGATGTAGTTCAGTTTGATCCCGAAAGTCTTCCAAATGCCCAAAACCACTTTCGTCAAGTAATTGGCATAGGCGGGAATCTCATTTCGAAGCAACGTTCCGCCGCAGTTCAGACCATTGGAGGTGAACTCCACGGGAGCGGAGTTGGCAAAGCCTACCAAGTCCGCCACGCCATAGCTTTTGGCCATTTTGAGAAAGTAGACACCGCCCGGATCGTCAGCAAAGTTGTAGCTACCGTTGGGCTGCAAAAATGTCGGGGGCGATTTCCACCAGGTAGTAACGCCGACACCCCCTCCGCCGATGTTGTAACGAAATTGGGAGAGCTCCAGGCCAGACCCGGAAAACAGTAACTTGCCAACTTTAGCTTTAGCAGAGGCCGACATGCCATATACCGGCTGAGACCACCACGCTCCCGAAGCGCCAAAACCGTCAATGGACTGTAGTGGCGCCACATCGACTTTGGCATTCGCCACCGTTGTTTTGGGCCGGGTCACCTGTTCTACCCTAATTACCACCTGCGTGGCAAAGATCAATGCCACGAGCACAAAAACCACTAGCAGGGGACGATAGAGCGACCGAATTGGAGCATTCCCTAACTGTCTATTTGCCCCGCTGTCATCTTCCATCTGACAAAAGAATTTACTTCGAAGAATGTCATGCTACAGTGCACCTCGATCTGAGCAGGGAAAACTCCCGTACCTACCGACACGCAACCATCGGGAGCCCATTCTCGTAGCAGTGCGCCCACTCCTCACTGGGAGCAACTTGATGGGCGATCGTGTGGTGAACTTTCGGGTCAATCGTGCTCTTTGGATTCGATGTCGAATGCAGCGATGAAAAAACCATAAGTAGTATTCGCCCAAGACAGAGAGGCCAAAGCAATCATCAACGCCAATGCAAGATAACGTGAAGTAAAAGAATCGCGTAATTTTTCTCTTCGCTAAGGAGATCTCCATTTGAACGAGCTCAGTCGACTCGACAGGCGGCTTTATCTAGATGTCAACAACTTCGCGCGACATACTACGTTTGCCCATTCCTTCATGAGCGCCTATGCGATCTATGGCGGTATCGTAGCACTTGGCATAGTGGGCTTCGTTGCCTACCTAAGGGCCCGCCCCGTCAGCGCTAGTCGGGTAGCATCCGTTATCTGGGTTGGCGCGGGAACCGCCATCGCGGTGGGGTTGAACCAGCCCCTGATCCATCTGGTCGGGAGAGTTCGACCGTACGTGACAATTACCTCAGCCGAGGTACTAGTGCCCAGGGCCAACGACTTCACCTTCCCCTCTGACCACGCCACGGCGGCAGGTGCGATGATCGTAGGCCTCTTTCTCGTCGACCGAGGAGCGGCGATTTGGGCGACCGTAGTTGGCCTGGTTCTTGTCTTTGCGCGCGTCTATGTCGGTGCCCACTACCCCGGTGACGTGATTGCGGGATTGATCTGGGGAGGACTCATCGTGGTGGTGCTGAGGCCCATCGGAATCAGAATAATCAACCCGATACTCTCTGGAGTTGCAAAGACGCCGCTAGCATGGCTGGTTTCAGCCAAGCCATCCCACGCAGTCGCGGAAAAACGTGCCTAAGATCAAGTACTCCGCATATCAAGATCACCAATGCAAAGCCTTGACCGCTGCGGGATCCCGCCAGGCATAGCGTTCTTCGTCTCCAGGCAATGATGGGGTCAAGATCGGGACGGGAAAAATGAGTTGCCCGCCGGTCAAACCGCGGCCAAGAACACCGTGATGGCCCGTACTTTAAGGCGTCCGAGGCTCTCCGCTACCTCGCCAAACTTGAGACTGTGGTTACAGCAAGGTCCAGCGATCCGCCCCAGGTGGTCGATACCTTTACGCCTCCAGCCTGACGATCCATGTTGGGCCACCTTCGATCCGGATGATCAACGATTCATGGCAACCCGCCCGGCTCCACAAAACTTGCTCTAGCACGCGCCTTGCTGGGACGAGAAACTCAGGGGGGTTTGCGCGGTGGGCGAGCGCGCATCATGGAGTCCTCCGAGGGAGTTTCAGCCGGAACCTTGCGCGCATCCCCAGAGCACGTGGCGCCTTGGGTCGAGCGTAACTTGCCAACAAAGGCACGTCGGCGCCGGACAACGCCTCACCAGATCGTCGAGCACCGAGGCACATCGCTTTTTCGATCAGGGCATCGGAAGGTTTATCGAAGAGATCGCGGCGCAGGCGATTCTTGTTCACTTTCGATTTCGAAACCTTTCAAAATCGATGGCGGGCATCCTGACTTGGTCCGCGGCGCGATAGACAACTAAGGCATACCGTCTCTCTCCTATATCGCATCCCGTCGCAGCACACCAGGATGACACGAGGAGAAATGCGGATTCGCCTCGACTAACCGAAAGTTACAGTAAAAATAGACTCGATACAAAGAAATAGTCTTCTTTGAGCTGGTAAATGGTGGTTGCAAAAGCGACCGGAGCCACTAAGGAAAAGGCGCTTTTTGTGAGTACATCGCTCTAAGTCTCAAAGGCATCCAGGTGGCCTACCACAACAAGAACCTCGAAGCCAACGCCGGTCTTGTTACGTTCTTCAAGCTCTGTCAGATTCCTTGAACTCGAGGAGCTGATTGAAGCCAAGATCTCCCTGGGGGGGGGGTGGTTCGGGGAAGCTAATCGAGGCGTCGTCAATCGATGTCCATTTCAATCTCGGTGATCATGCTCCTGCTCCTATCGAGGCGCAAAACAGCGCGCGTAAAGGGTTCCACGAATTAGGAATCTTCCACCATGTGCACTATCGACAACTCGCTTCAGTTCCGAACTATGGCACTGCTTGGCGCCACCTTCGGGGAGGCATCGACCGCGATAGCGTATAAAGGGTCGGCCTAGAGCCATTGGCGCGAAAAAGTGCCATGATAGTTCTTGACATGGACGAGGCTAACGAGCGAAAGAGCGATCCTCAAGCAAGACTCTGGCCACCTTCGGCCGAAGCGGATCCGTACCATGTCACAGAGATGCTCGCCGAGCGGATCCGGACCCGGACTGATATAAAGTGGAGAGCGCTCCGCTGCGAATGTCGCGGCGGGAGATGGCTGGCGGTCGTTGAAATGTCGGTACCAAATGACGACCACGATGCTACCGAGATTGCGCTCACCGCTTCTCCCTTAGAAATAGAACTCGACGCATCCAGCGGGAATCCACGGTCCGATCCGCACCGCAGCGGAAAACACAGCGACGACGCACGGCCTTGGGCAAGTTGGGCACTTGAACAGTGGTCTGACTTTCCCGTTGAGCGCGTTCCGCGACCGATCATACTTGTTGGTCCCAGCGTGTACGTGCAAGGAGGTTTTCGCACCAGCGATGCCAAGCTCGCTTTTACCCTCGGCAGCATCGAGGCAAGAACGCGACTCCCCGCCGATGTCCTACACATGCTTCAACGAACTCGACCACGAAGATCTTCGACAATTCTGCACCCTACGCCGCTACGCGTAACACATTCCACTCGTGGCGAGGCAGAATTCCTCACCGACAGGGGTCCCCGAATGCTTCCTGCTTGGCGACTTGACTCGAGAGAGGCCATTGGTTCGATCTGGATCCTTGATCCCCAACTAGATGAATCCTGCTGGCGACGCCCCGAGGTACCGACTCGGGAAAGACCCCTACTAGGCGCGCCCAGTCGATCTCTGCGGAGCTGGATCGAGCCGGATGACCGCACGATACACTACTGCTTCGTTGGTAGCCCGGATCTACCCCGGGTGTCTAAGCACGCCGAGACTCTTGAGACTAAATGTGCCATCGCCGTGATACCGAAGGAGCCAGTTTATCTACCAGCGGGACCCAGAACCGCAGCGGGTATCCCACGAGAAGTGGTTGTGACCCTAAAGAAACCGCTGGGAGCGCGGGTACTTGTCGATCTTGATGCCACACAAGTGGAATGCAACCGATGAGAGATGGTGGCGAAACTACTAAGTCAGGGCACCGCATTGCTTTGGCGTAGGGCCTTACAAGCCGACAGTCAGCAAACATAGATGACCTTTTGTCATCGCCGGATCGCGATTCAACGAAGGCTTGCCGGCCACGTAAAGTTCGGAACGAGCATCAGCGTTGGCACATCAGCTGGATCTTTGTTGCCACAAACTAATATCGGATGGTCATTTTCGCAATATCACCTCTACCACATTTTGAGGAGTTCTTGAGAAGGCACTGGAGGTATCGGCTCGCCCTCATCTTCCCCGCCGCCGTCTTCACCGTCGCCGTAAGCTGCGCGCCACTAGGTGCGCGATCCTTGCTAGCGCCGCCGCAGATCTAGTCCTCGACAATTCCGACCAGCCACACTTCATCTGCCACGAGCGTCGCGGCCTTGGAAAAGCAGCGCCGCCGCCCTAGACTGCCAGTCGGGGGCATGTTGTTTTTTGGGACCCGAGGAGTAGTCACATCCAAGAGCCTGTTCGACCGATTCGCTCCCTCGCCGACCTCTACCTAGCCACCGCGCTCTTTCGTGGATCGCAAAATATGGCCCTCACCACCCTTGCACTTCTGGCAAGGGACACGCTCCACGTTGGTCCAAGTACGATTGGCGTATTGGGCGCCGTGGCGGGGCTGACGATGGTTGCTGCCACAGCTGGCATTTCGGCAAGGCTGCGCCCTGAGCAACTCGAGCACTCTGTCGAAGCGGGTACCTTTCTCCTCGTGCTGTCGCTGGTCATTTTCGCACTCGGTCCTTCTGTTTTGGTCCTAGGATTTGCAACCGTATTGCTAGGTATCTCCGGAGGTCTTGCATTCCCTGGACTCACCGGAACCGTCCAGCGCGCCGCTCGGCAAACTGGAATAAACGTGGAACGCTCGACAGCGATCTTCTCGCTGGTGCTCTCAGCAAGTCTGGCGATAGCACCGTTGATCGAGTCAGAAATCCTCTCTTTATCCCACCAAGACACCCGGGTTCCATTTGCAGCCTTCGCCGCCCTTCCTGCCATCGCCGGCTTTCTCGTATCTCACCGTCGCCGCACCGCAATAGAAGTCTCAGCACCACCTCACTCGGCAACTCGGTTTCGTCTGCTACAGGATCCAAGCGCTAGGCTCGCCTTCGCCGGCCAGTTGATGTACCAGGTGCCTTTCGTCGGACTCTCGGTCTTCGGGGCGAGCATTGCTCGAACCGTCGACCATGCCAGCGCCGCGAGTGCCGAACTGGCCTTCACTTCGTTCTTCGCAGCCTCTTTCGTCACTCGAGTGGTGGTAGCGATGCGGTCCCCCTTGGTTGGCAAGCGAGGTCTACTTATCGGATCGGGCTTCGCTACTTTGGCGGGCCTGGTCGCCATTGCCATGACCCATTCACTCGCCGGATTCATGATTGGAATGGCTGTTCTAGGAATTCCACACGGCGTGATCCTCCCCGTCGCGCTTGGACTACTGGGTGAGTCTTTGCCGCCGGATGCGCTTCCGCGCGCAAATTCCGTTTTGATCGGATCAAGCAACGCCATGGGAATCCTAGTCCCACCAGTCCTTGGTCGCATCGCTTCAGGTTCGAGTTACTCGGTGATGGTCTTCGCAATCGTCGTGCCAGTTGTTGCGCTCTTCGCCCTAGTGGTGGCTACCGCTCGCAAACACTCACTCTCCTATTAGTCCAACCCGAGAGCTCCTTGGTTGAGAGCACCAGTACGACTGGGCCCCCAGCGGACAGTGCTGGATCGGGGGCTGCGGCCCCCTCACCAACACTGTCCTCGTCATTGATCGCCACTTCGACAAGTATCGAAAAGGGCAGCCGCAAACTCATCGACTTGTGCGGCCACTACGCGGTTGGCGAGGGTGAGAATTGCACGACGCGCAAAACGATGTTGAGGCTACCGTAGCGGTCTTGCTCCGGCTGGTCTCCAAGTACGCGGAGCTGAGAGCCATGGGGCTTGATGCGCTATACGCAGCCCAACAGGGGTGGCATCGCGACTGGGCCGAGAACTTTTCCCAGTATTTGGTCTCGAAGGGTAAGGATGCGCTATCGGTGTCGGAGGTGGCATGGCCGTTGGAGACGGGTGTGAGCCAGAGGCTCGATAAAGAGTCCGCAAAGGAGACCTCGTGAGAATTCTCGCATGCGGCGGCAGAGACTACAACGACCAAGAAGCAATCAGGACAAGGCTCCTTGGTCTCAAGCAACGACACCCAGAGGCGGTGCACGTGCACCGAGGAGTGCCAGGCGCGGATGCCATGGCAAGCTGGGCCGATGGAACACTTGGGTTCGAGGTGGAGTGCGACACTGCCCGGTGGGCTAAATACGGCAAAACGGCGGGACCTATTCGCAATCAAGAGATGCTAGAGAGCGGGATTGATCTGGTTGTTGCTTTTCCAGGGGGACGCGGTACCGCAGATATGTTGGACAGGGCTCGGCGAGCAGGGGTACCGATAGAGCCGGAGATCGGCGTCTCGGCTTGTTTAGGGGCGAGGGGATGCGGCTATGATGGCAAATATATCCAATGAGGCTGAAACTGGCGGTGTGACATGAATCTTTTTGATGCACTCGGTTTCGGTTGGGATAGCACTGTCATGCCCGGCAAGGTCCCGGTCCATTCCGTTGAGCGTGCATGTTTCCGCTTTCATCGAATGCTCCCGGAGTTTGTTTGGGATGCGGGGGTTCTCGAAGGCAATCCATTCACCTTTCCAGAGGTACAGACGCTACTCGATGGCGTAACCGTGGGCGGTCACAAGATGTCCGACCAAGAACAAATCCTCAATCTCGCCGAGAGTTCCAAGCGCCTCCTTGCGGAGGTAAAATCCGGGCAATTCAGGCTTGACAAGACGACATTTTGCGAGCTGCAGGGAATTGTCGCCAGGAACGAAGCGCTGGAATGGGGGCATTTCCGCGGCGAAGGTAAGGAGACGAACTACACTCCCGACGTCAGTTTGGGGAAGTTCGGCCGCTATACCCCGCTGCCTACTATTGCAGGCGCACCAGAATTGAACCGGGTCTTTGCAAATGGCGTGGACGCCTTGAATGAAAGTGGCCTGCCTCCCTTCGAGAGGGGCCTTGCGTTCTTCCTATTCGGAGCCTTGCAGCAATTTTTCTTTGATGGCAACAAACGCACTTCCCGATTTATGATGAATGGCGTTCTCATGTCCAGCGGGATCGATGCGATCAGCGTTCCTGCCGCTATGGCTCAAACCTTCAATGAGGAGATGGTCGGCTTTTATCTGACCAAGGATGCTACGGAAATGATGCGTTTTCTTGTGGATTGTCACCCCGAGGTTGGCAAGCGTCCGACTCCTGGCGTGGGAACAACCCATCACCGACCTCCGACTTTCACCTTTGGGCTTTAGCCAGAAGCAGCAGCCACATATAGCACGGACGCTTCGGCGCACCTCAGGTTGAAGTCCATGTCGACCACCATGGATCAGCAAGCGGATCGAGGCTCTTGGATTCGACGCCACCTTGGCGAGAGCAATTCACCCCAGGAGAGCTGAATTTCGGTCACAACCCTATGATCCCGCCGGTCGAACCGTCGTCCAGTTTGCCACTGATGGCATCGTTACTCCAGCAGGTCCTTGACCGAACAGCCACAGGAGGTTGCCGGTGATCTTTCGAATCATTTGGGCCGGGCAGTCCCCCACGGCAGTCGAACACGGGCTCATGGCGTCAATCCAGTTGACCGTACCGGTGCCGATGACACCGGCCAGGCTATGCAGGTCTGTAAAGTAGGTCATGTCCGAGTAGCTGTAGTTGCCCCACGTCCCCTGGTTGGTATATATCATCGGTGACGGAATCGGAGAGTGGCCCCATGACCTCGAGGTCTTGGGGCATCGCCACCGCAGGGCTCAGGTGGTCGACATCGGACATGACTACGCCGGGGAGTTGGGATCCGTCAACAAGGCCCGTGCCTTTGAAGATCCATGCCGAAGCGTCAAAGACGGTGAAAGGCACGCTGTCAGCCCCTCTGAGGTAGCCGCTATAGTTCTCTCCGACCAGCGGTACCTCGGACCAGCTCGTCGGGGGCGACGACCATGTATTGCCCGTCACTTCCATGGGATTGCCACGCCAGCGGAGAGGGTCTTGCGATGCGGATCTCTAGTCCACCTCTTCGCGATCAGGCCCGAGGGGCGAAGCTTGCAGCCGGACGTGGCGCAATACCGCCGCTGAACTGTCCTGGTTCCGATGGAGACTATTGCGCTTGGATTTAGGGGACCCGGTTGGTCTCCACGAGACGAGCATAGTACATCCCTTTGGACTCCGCTGGTGAGATCTCGCGACGGCAGGAGCTGAACCCCAGTTGTCGGTTTTACTTGACCCAGAAAGCAGTTTCCAACTGGATTTGGGGCACTCTTTTCACGCAACGGCTGTTGCTGAATGACTTTGGGCTTGAAAAGGCTATCGGCTTTTCGCCGGGAAATTATCGTCACGTTAACCGGCTAATCGGCACAGAGGCCGGCTGCATCTCCAGTACATCTCCCATCATTTTTCCTGGGGT
>JAKASN010000032.1 GCA_021819025.1 Actinomycetes bacterium
CCTGAATATCGGGTTCACCGCGATAATCGAATGTACCAGTAGCGAAGCGTCGATGCCGCTGGATGCGTAACCCATCTCCTCGGCTGCAATCACCAGCATCATGACGTCCGCATCGGAGCCGCCATACTTCTCCGGAAGCTGAATGCAGAGATATCCAACCCTCCCGAGTTCGCGAAGCACTTCCAATGGAAACTCCCCGGCGGCATCTGCCGTGGCTGCGATTGGCAAGATCTCCTGGCGCACGAATCGCCGATACTCGCGGCGAAACATCTCGTGTTCCTCGTCAGAATAAACGTTCACGGCGTGTGATCCTCTGGGCGCGCCATCAGCATCGAGGTGATCTGACGACCGTATTGCTCGGCTAACTGCGCAACCGTGGGGCTGCGCCCTGGCACATACCATGTCGCGGTCCAGTTGAGGCTGCCAAGGATCAAGTTCCTCGTGGTTTCGATGTCGCATGGGGTGAATTTCCCCTGATCAACCCCGTCTCTAAGCAAAGTGTCAACAAAATGCTCGTAGCGATGGCGCAAGGCGATGATCTCCCTGCGATACTGGTCCGCTAGCCGTCTGTCCTCCTGAAGGAAAAACCAAGCGAGGGGGAATTCCTCGATGAGAAAGCGCAGGTGCGCTAAGACCCAGGCCCGCATCCGCGCTGCGGCGTCGGAGTCCGCGCACTTTCCCACCTCTGCGCTCACACAGTCATAAACGAGTTCGGTCGCGGCCTTCTCGCACGCATAGAGCAGTACTTCCTTACTGGGAAAGTAGTGGTAGAGATTGCCCTTGCTCATCTCGACCCGATCCGCGAGATCCTCAACGGTGAAGCCTTGATAGCCCTTCTCCGCTAAGAGCTTTCCGGCGTGCCTTAGGATCTCCATGGTCTTTTTCTGCCGCCTCTTAGCTTGAAAGCCTTTCGACTTTCCCGGCGGCAACTCGCGTATACGCTGCACATCTGCCATAGGGCTATTCCTCTCACATCATTGTCGCTTGATTGATTCGCGGGTCTCTTATCCGCGGCGCCAGCTACTGGGGTGGCTCCTGCCGATAGATTCTCCTCAGGCTAACCTTGTCCACCTTTCCCGTGGCAAGCGTAGGTAACTCTTCAACAAAGATCATGCGCTGGGGCTTCTTGTAGCTTGCCATCCTGGATCGGCAATGCTCGATGAGTTCGCGCTCACTAGTCGCATTCCCCGTCCGCAGCACGATGATGGCGGTCACGATCTCGCTCCACTTCTCGTCGGGTAGTCCGATCACCGCCGCCTGCATCACGTTGGAATGCTGCGTCAACACCTCTTCCACTTCGGCCGCATAGACGTTCTGCCCGCCGGACTTGATCATGTCCTTTTTGCGATCTACAAAGTACAGGGCGCGATCATCGTCGAAGCGGCCCAAGTCGCCGGTATAGAGCCAGCTATCCCGAAGACCTTGTGAGGTGGCATCGGGATTGCTGAAATATCCGCGGAATACATTTGGGCCAGACACGATGATTTCGCCTACCTCGCCGACTGGGACATCGCGGCCCGAATCGTCTACGACACGTACATCCACGGTTATTACCGGCTTGCCCACCGAGCCAGGATATTTTAGCGCATCCTCCCGGGTGAGCACGCTGACCAGCGGCGCGGCCTCCGTGAGTCCATAGGCGTAGAGGAGTGGCTCTTTAAGGACTTCCCCAAGGCGTCTCACCGTAGTCCCTGCCACCACCCCGCCGGCGGCCAAAGGAAGGCTCAAGCTTTCGAAGTCGTAGTCATCGAGATCTTCCAGCTTTGACACTGCAGTCCACATAGTCGGTGCCATGTAGACGAATCGCACCTTCTCGGTTTCAATGGCGCGCGCCAGCACCGCGGCGTCGAAGCCACCGGCAGTTGGGATGATCACCACTTTTCCCCCAACCGAGAGTGTCGGGAAGGTATTTGTCTGTACTCCCGCAGTATGGAATAGCGGCACCGCACAGGCGTTGACACGCAAATTCTCTGGAGAGAGAGTCGAACTCATCACCATCGCGTTCCAGAGCCAGTTCGCATTTGTCAGCATCGCGCCTTTGGGTTGGCTGGTACTTCCCGAGGTATACATGATCGCCTGGACATCGTCGAGATCCGCCTCATTCGCACCAAGGCTCGTTACCTCCTCGGCGCCTGACATCGCCGTGTCGTAGTCCAACGCAGTGCTCCACTCGCATCCCCCTACGGAAATGAAATGCGCGAGAGCCGGGCAGCGGCCGGCGCAGGTCCTAATGGCCGGCTCATGTGCGATGTCATAGACCACCCCAAGCGCTTCGGAGTGATTGAGGAAATAAGTCAGCTCATCGGCGGTCAGGCGCGTATTCAAAGGAACGCACCAAATCCCCAAGCGAGTCAAGGCGAAATAAACTTCCAGGAACTCGATCGAGTTGTCCATCAGTATTGCGACCCGGTCGCCTTTGGCGATGCCCAAGTTAGCCACTATGCCGGCGGCTTTCTCGACGCGGCTCTCAAGCTCTTGGTAGGTGGCTCGCCGATCACCACATACCAATGCCTCGCGATCTGGATATCGGTCGGCCCACCGCTCGATGACGGTCGCAATATTCACTGCAATCCTCCCCCCGTGGTCATTTCAGCCGATAGTGGAAGTCGGTGATCATTCCTTCGCGCTCATCGCTAAAGACCGCTTCAACCCGCTTTCCCACCGCGAGCTCTCGCGCCGCAACTTCGGGCACCGAGAGGTCCAATCCCGTCACAAAGTTCGCCATGGCAGTCGTGGCGCCGTCGAGGGTGACATAGGCCACCACGTACGGCGGCGGTGGGAGGCCATCAAAGGGTTCGTACACGATGGTGAAGGCCTCGATGGTACCCTCTGGGCCGACATCCACCCATTCTTCGGTCTTCACGAAGCATCTCTCGCAGTACGCTCGTGGGGGAACTAGTACCGCTTTGCAACTGGGACATTTCTTCCCGGCGATCTTGCCCTCATCGCGCAAGTGCAAAAAGAAACGGGTCGCGGTCTCGCCAACCGCGTAGTCGTAGTGGATCTTCCACTCGCCAGAATGTATAAGTGGTGCGTCTAATCGCTCGTCTTGGCCCATCACAGTCCCTCATACTCCTTAACTCAATCAAACCAGCTATGTCGCACAGCGCAGACAACCGCCAAATTGTCTGCGCTGTGCCCGCAGATCCATTTTGCGTCCATGGCCACCACCCGATGTGGAGGGCTTCTCATCATCAACAAAGAAATCCCGCGACCACCTGCTCGGCGAGCCAACCGACCCACCACGTCTAGGTGTCGCTTGCCAGTACCATGCAGGTATGGAACTGAAGTGTTCCACCGATCCCGGTGGCAACCGCCTGGTGCGCGCCGGGGACCTGCCGGGCGCCAGCATCTCCCATCACCTGTAGGGCCGCCTCGGCGACACGAGCCAATGCCGTAGCAGAAATGGGGTTGGCACTCAGCACGCCTCCAGAAGGGTTGACTGGAAGAGCGCCGTTCATATCGAACATTCCCTGCTCGCTCATGAGGCCACCCGTCCCCTTCTTGGCAAAGCCCAAGGCTTCTACCGCGGCGATTTCAGTACAGGTGAAGGGCGCATATATCTCTGCAACATCGATCTGGCGGATGGGGTCGGTAATTCCGGCCTGCTGGTAAGCCCGCGCGGCAGCCATGGCAAGCTCATCCCAGTCGGCGTGGTCTACGTCTCTGCCGGGACCCATCTTGTCACCCATGTATATCGTGTTGCTCGTGGCGCCCATGCCTCGGATCCACGCCGCACGCGAGTGGTTCGCGCGAACCACTGGTTCCGCCGCCATTATCACGGCGCACGCTCCGGAGGACCGAGGGCAGCAATCTAGCAGCTTGAGCGGCCAGCAGACATAACGCGAAGACAGGACATCATCTAGCGAGATTGGGGCTCTGAGATGAGCATGGGGATTGAGTTGGGCGTGCTTGCGGCTGCGGACCGCGACGGAGGCCAATTGACGTTCGGTCACCTTGTAGTGGTCCATTTGCCTTACCGCCTGGAACGAGCACATGTTGATCGCGTTGAGGGCAACGCTTCTTTCATATATCGGATCCATGGCGGTATTCAGCACCCACTGCGCATCAGGACTCTCTGAGACCTTGTCCGCAGCAACTACCAGCACCCTGCGAGCCATCCCTGAGGCAACGTGGGCATAGCCGGCTTGGGCAGCTGCGGCGCCAGTGGTACCTCCGGTATTGACGCGAAGCAGTGGTCTTGGCGTCACACCCAGCGCCTCGCCGATCCAGCGATCTACCGCATTGATGCCCAGCAGCGCGTCGGGGGCGATACCGATGACGAAAGCGTCAATGTCTTCCATCGTCATTCCAGCGTGCTCCAACGCCTTTAGCGAAGCCTCGACAGCTAACTCTTGAATTGTTACATCGGTTCTCTTGAATCGATAGTCGGTCTGTCCGACCCCAACGATGGCAGTCTTGACTGGCATTGGGTCCCTCCTCAGTAATTTCTCAACACGAAGAGCGCGTGGCCCTGAGCCGGATAGCTGGTAGCGCCGTGAGCGAGTCCCTGGCGCGGCGCTGCAAGCTGTATCGGTCCGGCACGGTGGCCGAGCTGGAGGTAGGTCTCCAGGATCCGCATCATTCCCGCAGCAAATCGAAGATTGGTTGACTGTGCGCCTCCAGAGATATTGACCGGACAGCTTCCCCCTGGAGCGGAACCGCCCTCAAGAGCGAAGTTGGCTCCCGTGCCTTGGGATACCAAGCCGAGTGCTTCGTATGCGAGGAGTTCGTCGAAGGGAGTCGCGTCGGATAGTTCCGCGAAGTCGATCTCGCTTTCAGGCCTCGTGACGCCCGCCATCGCGTAGGCGCTTGCCGCGGCGGCCCGCAGGCCCGCCAGCCCCGCGGCGGTTTCTCCTTTGTAGCCGTAGTCGCTTGTTCCCCAGCCGAATCCTTGTATCCAGACTGGCGGCCGATCTGAGCTAAGGGTACGCTCTTCCGAGGCAAGCACGAGCGCCACTGCTCCGTCGCACGATCGAGGAAGCTCAGCACTTCGGATTGGGTAGGCAACGTATGGACTTACCAAGATCGCTTCTCGGGAGGTCCGCTCGCGCAGAAATGCGCGCGGGTTTAAAGAACCATTGCCACGATTCTTTACAACGACGGCCGCAGCGGCTTCGGCCAGCTGCGGCGTCAAGTTTCGGTAGGTACTAGAGACGATGGCCGATTCCACCACGTCGTTGAAGGCGAGGGGGCGAAGATAGAATGGATCGTAGGACAGGCTTGAAATCAAGTCATAAGGGCTCTCAGAGGTCTTGCTCCAGGTAATCGCGAGCGCGGTATCGTATTCGCCTGAGAGGATTCGCAGGCAGGCAAGGATGGCAGCGTAGCTTCCTTCAGTGGTGGTGCGGATCTCATCCTTCAGATAGGCGCCGGCGGGACCGGCCGTCATCATGCTTGAAATGGAACGCCCATCGAGTTGGTCGGCACCTGCCATTACCACGGTCCCGAGGTCGGCGCGCACAATCCCGGCGTCCGCAAGGGCGGCGGAGGCGGCCTCGAAGACCAGTTCCTCAAGTCGAACATCGTCCCTTCGCTCGGCAAAGACTGTGTGACCAGCACCGAGAATTCCCACCCGTTTTACCATCTATCCAACCTCACACGGTTCAATGTCCCACACACGATGAAGGACCTGCGGAAATTTGCCGAAATAGCACCACAACAAATCAAGGTGGGGGATTCATCGCTATCCGCACCACGAACTAATGATATGACTATATATTCAATAGTCGACTATATATTCACTTCAATTCTTTTTGAGGACTATACTCGATACCTAGGCTCGCGTCAAGAAATGGCCCGGACTTAACCTAAATATGTTTCCCGGCTGGTTTCGAAGCCTCCGTGCGCTGTGCACAAGAGTTCAGTCGCCCCGATCACCGAGTGTGGAGGCTGCACAAATCTCTTCCAAGCCAGCCGGGAGAAGCGTCGGCCCCTGCATCGTTACCTCACGAAGTGCCACACCGACAAGACCGCTTGAGAACTCCGCACCGTCGGTCCGCACTTCTGGATCCGGCAAGCACCGAACCGAATTGCCGTTGTGCGAGAATGATAGCGATGTGGCAGGCTGGCCTTTGAACTACCTTCTCAGTCAACTTTCGGTCGCCAAGACCTGCTGCGCTTCTGGACTCAACGGTCCTTGCTTCTTCCGGCTGGCTGACTTATTGTCACGTCTGCCGCTTTGCTCCGCCCACGAGGCGTGGCGCAATCGTGCCGATGGTCTTGGCCTTAGGCAGTAGCGATTCAAGGGGAAATCTTCACTTGTGCCAGAGATACCCGGCTGATCCCTGGTGGTTGACCCTTGCCGATGAACAACGCCGGAGGAGCCACCTCACGGGCCAACACACTTGGTTGTGGTCCGCGCAAAATCGGTTGACGGGTTCTGCGGTGATGGCTGAGCGTGCGCGCAATACCAGTGTCTGTGCCTGGCTCATCGGGTGCGCGCCACTGACAACGCCGGCGAATGGAGAAGACTCGGTTGGGACATAGTCGCTCCAGGGTGGCGCGATAGGACATCAGCGCCATTCGAGGGATCGCTGTTCAAGGACGAAGCGGCTTCTACGCTTCGGCAGAATTCGCTTGATCGTTTGGCTCAATCTCCGTATAGGCCGCTTCGAGCCCAGTGCCCCGCTGAGACGATGCATGCGCGCCGAAGAGGACTGGCATTGGGCTGAAACCGACTTGCGCTTAGGCGTGCTCTGCGGCTTGTCGCGGGGAAGCGCTATTTCGACTCTCTCGCACTCGCGAATTCCGAAATGCTTGAGGAAGTGAATTTGGCCCGAAGCGTCCCAACTGCGGCGTTCCGGCGGCTCAGGGTGAGAAACGTTGAGGCGCGCCGGTGCTCGTTGCCGTCATTCGAGATGAGCTATGCCTTGAGTCGAATGAGTTGGTCGTGCCTTGAGTACGTCCTTGAGCGGCTTCCCGGAATGACTACGAGGAATTTCCTCCACCCACTCGATATAACGCGGCGCCTTGTAGGCGGCGACGTGCTCTCGGCACCACGATACGAGCTCTGACCGAGATGGAGCATGACCAAGGCGCAGGACAATGCATGCTTTGACGGTTTCGCCCCAGACTGGATCCGGAATGCCGATGACGCAAACATCAGCAACAGAGGGATGCGCCGCCAAGACGTGCTCTACTTCGGCGGGGTACACATTTTCTCCACCCGTCTTGATAATGTATGTCTTCCTGTCAACCATTTCCAGCGTCCCATCTGGATGGCGTACAAAAATGTCACCGGTATGAAGCCAGTCGCCGCGCAACGCCTTTCGAGTGGCTTCTTCGCGCCTCCAATACCCACTCATGACCGATGGGCCGCGCAACGTCAGTTCACCCGGGGAACCCACGGGGACCTCTTCATCAGAGTCATCGACAATACGGACTCTGAACGCTGGCAACTCACGCCCATAGGTGGATGGACTACTGGCAATAGCGTTACGAGTCGCCGACGCAACAATGTTTCCCGACTCGGTTTGGCCGTAGATCCCGTAGAATTTCGCATGCAGGTCGTCCTCGACACGTGCACTTACCCACGGGGGCTCGAAGCCTGCCGCTCCGATGACGATGCGAAGCGAGTTGAGGTCGTATTGCTCGCGACTTTCCAAAGTCAGCACTTGCTGCACCATGGGTGGCACCAGGAACGCGACACTGATACGATATTTCTCGATCATTTGCACTACTCCGGTGGCGCTGTACTTTGCCATGGGAATCACGGTGCCGCCGGCATGGAGTTGAGCGAATAGAGCACCGAGGCCACCAACATGAAAAAATGGCAACAAAGCAAGATAGCGATCCTCGGTGGATAGAGAAAACGCGATTGCCATGTTGAGACTATTGCCAATCCAGGAACGCTGCGTGGTCATGCAACCTTTAGGAGAACCGGTGGTGCCGCTGGTGTAAACCAAAATTGCCGTGGAGTCTTCACTCAATTCGCCAATGCCACCTAATGTTTTCGGTGCGGCCTCAGTCTCAGCCTGGACGACCTTGTACGACTGAAACTGCCCTTCTGGGGTATCGCTATCTACGATGAGACCATTGGTGACCGAGCTAAGTCGAGCATAGGTTGCTTCGGCAAGGTGCTTGAATGCGGAACTGGTGATCAATAAGGAGGCTTCAGCATCGTTGAGAATGAACTGGAGTTCATCTGCGGTCAAGCGGGTGTTGAGCGGGACGGCGATGCTTCCCATGTGCGCTACCGCCAACAGTAGCTCGATATATGCCGCATTGTTCTCCATCAGTATCCCGACGCGGTCGCCAGGGCGAATGCCCAAATACCCCAGGACAGCACGCGCCCGATTAATGCGCCGGAACAGTTCGCGATAGGTAATGGCAACGTCGCCGTCGAACATGGCTGTGTTGTTTGGGAAAAGTTGGTCGTTACGGATCAAGATGTCACGCAGTAAAAAGGCCGAACTATTGGACACGATGAAATCCTCCTTGTATCGCCAGGGCGGCGAATCTCTGATATCGATGCCATGCTCCAGCAAACGTGCGAGAACCTTTATTCAGTGCCATCTGAGACCCTCGAACACGCGAAGAATATATTCGCCGACAGCATGACTGCTCTCCTATCTCGGTGCGTCCCCGCTGGTGCTGCGCGCGCGCCTTGGCGTCACCGGAATAGACGTCCTCTCGCCATAGGCCAACGAGTAGCGAAAACCCTACCTCACCCCAAACTGTGCCCTCCGCATGAGATGAACCTTCACGCAGTCGCGCCGCTCAACACTTTGGTCTCGAGTGGAGGCGTAATCGGGCGCCTCTGAACACGGCGCTAAATCCTCCAGAGACGAGCGTCGCACGGCGAATTTCGTCCCTTCGCTCGGCAAATTCGGCGTGACCACACCGAGAATAGCCCCCCGCGTTTTACCACCTACTCGGCCGCCCACGGTTCAATCGCCCCGAAAGTCCACCCCCTGGGGAAAATTGCCGAAACAGCGCTCCATCAAATCAAAGTGGGGAAATCGCCGCTATCCGCACCTCGAAGCGATTATATGAATATAGATTCAATAACCGACTTGACATTCATAATATATGATTTGAGTACTATAGTTTGCGTACGGCTGGGTGTCAAGAATTGGAGTCGGCTTAGATTGCGCGGATGCTCGAAGAGGATCACCGCGCACCGGGAGGCTACGATGCGATTACACGACGAAAAACTCATTGCTAAGTACAAGGGTTTGGGCCTTTGGGGCGAAGAAACCTTGCTTGACACTTTTGATCGTTTCGTAGCCGATCACGCGGGCGGTATCGCCGTGGTCGATGCCCCGGATCGGGGCGAGCTGGTGGGCACCGACCCTCAACGACTATCTTGGTTTGAGCTCGGCCGCGCCGTCGATGGACTGGCTACTGCCTTGCAGCGGCGCGGAGTTAGGCCCGACGACGTGGTGATGGTGCAACTGCCCAATGTGTGGGAGCTGCCCGCGCTATTTCTTGCGGTGGCGCGCCTCGGTGGCGTGATCTCCCCGATGCCGATGCAGTGGCGAAACCGGGAAATACGCCATGTTGCAGAGCTCACTGGAGCCAACGTCTACATCGGAGCAGAGAACTTCAAAGGGATCGACCACCTCGCCTTCGCCGAGGAAGCGGCCACCGGAACCGACTTGGCGGAGTTGGTCAGCCTCTCCGCGCTGTCTAAGTTGGCTCGAACCGAGCCCGACGTCTCCAAAGCAGCGACGGCGCGGATCAATGCAGACGACGCATTTAGTCTCTGCTGGACTTCGGGCACCGAGCTCGAGCCAAAAGGGTGCCCCCTTACCCACAATAATTGGCGCTTCTTGGGCGGGATCCTCCTCAAGTTGCTGGCAATCCCCAACGGCGGTCGGTT
>JAKASN010000033.1 GCA_021819025.1 Actinomycetes bacterium
CCTGGTACGCAATTCCGACGGCACTCTCACCTTCGTCGATCGCAAGAAGTACTTGATCAAGACCGGCGGGGAGAACGTCTACCCCGCCGAAGTGGAACACGTCATCGCCGAGATGCCCGGAATACAAGAGGTCTGCGTCTTTGGGGTTCCCGATGCGCACTGGGGCGAGGCGGTGGCTGCAGTGGTAGTACTGCAACCGGGGGCGAGCTTGGAAAAAGAAGAGATCGCGAGCTGGTGCAAAGGGCGCCTCGGGGGATACAAGCGCCCCCGCGAGATCACCTTTATGGCTGCGGAGGAACTCCCACGCTCCACCACCGGCAAGCTCCAGCGCCACCTCCTCGCCGCTATCGCCAAGCTCGATGGCGAGTCGTCTTGAGGCCCAATCACCAAATCACCCTGGGTCTAGCGGGCACTGATCAGCCCGATACCAGGCGTGAAAGTCACCGCAGCAATTGAAGACCAGACAAGAGGAGACCAAAGATGGACTTTGCCCCTAACGAGGAGCACTCCGCACTAAAAGAGGCGGTAGCGGCGATCTGTGACGGGTTTGGCGCACCGTACTACCAAAGCCGTGCCGAATCACGCACCCCAACCAGCGAGCTTTGGCAATCCCTCGCCGACCACGGCTATATCGGCATCAACCTCCCCGAACAATACGGCGGAGGTGGCGCGGGCCTCACGGAACTGGCGATGGTTTGTGAAGAGAGCGCGGCGCGAGGCACACCGCTACTGCTGCTTCTGGTGTCTAGCGCCATCTCTGGCGAGGTGATCGCTACTTACGGCACCGCCTCCCAGCGCGAGCGCTGGCTCCCTAAGCTCGCCTCCGGGGAGGCAAAGATCGTCTTTGCGATTACCGAGCCATCGGCGGGCTCCAATACCCATCGCCTGGCAACCTTCGCGAGGCGTGAGGGTGACAGCTGGAGCATCAGTGGGGAGAAGTACTACATTTCCGGTGTCGACGAAGCCGAAGCGATACTGGTAGTGGCGCGAACCTCGCACCCCAACGAGAAGGCACGCCTCTCGCTCTTTCTCGTAGACAGTGACGCGCCGGGCCTTACCCGCATCCCGCTGCCGGTCTCGGTGGCTCTTCCAGAACGCCAGTTCACCCTGCGATTTGACGACGTGAAGGTCTCGGCCGACCGGCTGGTAGGAACTGAGGGCGATGGCTTCAGACAAGTCTTTCAGGGCCTCAATCCCGAGCGGATTACCGGCGCCGCTATCTGTGTGGGGATCGGACGCTACGCGCTGGATCGGGCCACCGAATATGCCAACGCTCGGGTAGTGTGGGACGCTCCGATCGGAACCCATCAGGGAGTCGCCCACGCCCTCGCCAAAGCCAAGATCGAGGTGGAACTTGCCGCGCTCATGACAGCCAAGGCGGCCTGGCTCCACGACAGAGATCTTCCCGCAGGCGAGGCCTCCAATATGGCCAAGTACGCCGCAGCGGAGGCGGCTCTAGCTGCGATAGATGCCGCAATACAGACTCATGGAGGCAACGGCTTGGCCACCGAGTACGGATTGGTCCCCTACTGGGGCATGGCGCGGCTGCTTCGCATCGCTCCGGTAAACCGAGAAATGATCCTTAACTACGTCGCCCAGCACTCCCTAGGGCTCCCTCGCTCCTACTAGACAAGGACTCGACATGGCTACTTCTGAACTTCACGACAACTTGATTCATCGCATCAACGTCGGTGACAGCTTGACTCGTAGCGCCTATCGCTACCCCGATGCGCCAGCAGTCATCGATCGCGAGGTGCACCTCAGCTACCGCGACTTCAACGCCTGGGTGAATCGCATGGCCAACGCTCTGGCGGCAAAGGGCTACCGCAGCGGGGATGTGCTGGCACTGGCATCTGCCAACAGCGTGGAGTTCCTCGTCACCTACTACGCCTGTGCCAAGGTGGGCATGGTCTGTGTCCCCATCAACCTCGGCTGGCGCCCCGACGAAGTCGCCTATGTGCTCGGGCACTCCAAAGCGCGGGGAATCGTCCTTGAGACCCAGCTTATCGATGCCATTGCCCCCGCGATCGCACAAACTTCGGGCATCACAGAGGTCATCGTCGCCAAAGGTACCAAAGTGGTCCACACCGGTCCGATCGCAGGATTGGAAGCGGTGGACTTTGAAACATTCTCTGGCGAGGCCAGCGATAGTGAGCCTGAAGAGATCGTAGGCGACCGTGACGCGCTCACCTATCTTTACACCAGCGGAACCACTTCGTTTCCCAAAGGGGTGATCGGCAATCACGCTGCCATCTACCTCGAGTCGATGACCATGGCTCTTGAGGGTCGCTTTGCCCCCGATGATCGCTTTGTGGCGATGATGCCGATGTTTCATACCGCGCAGCTCAATTGCCATTGCACCCCCGCGGTGATGGTGGGGGCGACTATCTACGTGGAGCGAGGATTTTCGGCCCCGAGGCTTCTCGAGCTCATCGAAGCCGAAGGTATCACCCAGATCTTTGGCCTTCCCATGATGTACCGTGAGATGCTCGAGCATCCCGATATCGCTACCCGGGACCTCTCCAGTTTGCGCCGAGCACTCTATGCCATGGCCCCGATGCCCGAAGCACAGTTGAAAAAGTGCATTGAAGTCTTTGACTGTGACTTCTATCTCCTCTTTGGACAGACCGAGATGAGCCCGACAACCACGATCTTTCGCCCCGAGCACCAGCTCACCCACAACGGCGCGGTCGGCACTCCGGTAGTCAATGTCCAAGTGGGGATCATGGACGACACCGGCAAGCTCCTCCCCCGGGGCTCCCAAGGCGAGATCGTCTATCGCGGGCCTCACACCATGACCGGATATCTCCGCAATCTCGAGGCCACCGAAGCCGCCTTTGCTAACGGCTGGTTCCACTCCGGGGACGTGGGGCGCTTTGATGACGATGGGATTTTGTGGTTTGCCGACCGCAATAAGGACGTGATAAAAACCGGAGGCGAAAACGTCGCCTCCATCGAGGTTGAAAAAGCCATCTATGCCGCCGATGCAAACGTCGCCGAAGCGGTGGTGGTGGGCCTCTCGCATCGGCGCTGGAGCGAAGCGATCACCGCGGTGGTAGTACCGCGCCCGGGGACCACCATCGACACAGACGCGCTCATCGCCAAAGTTAAGACCCTCATCGATCCCTTCAAAGCTCCCAAGGCGGTCATCGTGGTGGAATCGCTCCCCAAGACCTCCACCGGCAAGATCCAAAAGAACCTCGTTCGCGAAGAGTTCGACCACTTCTATGAGACGCCTCAAGCGTGAATTCCCAGGGGAGAGACACCATGACCATCCACGGGGAGGCCCCGATACGCACCAGGGATCCCGCGCGCAAGGAAAAGATCCTCGAAGCCGCTGCGGAGCTCGTCTCGCGCAGCGGCTTTCACGCAGTATCGATGGCCGAGATTGGCCTGGAGGCCGGGATTACCGGGAGCGGCATCTATCGCCACTTCGAGAGCAAGTCGGCGATCCTTGTCGCGCTCTTCGAACGGGTAATCGACGACCTTCTCCACGAGGAACGGCGAACCCTTGAGGAAGTGAGCGACCTCAAGGTGGCCCTCGGAGCCCTAATAGCGGGACAGGTGGAATTTGTGGTCAAGGACCGCGCCATTGCCCAGGTCTACCACAACGAAATTCGCAACCTCCCTGACGACGACCAAGTTAGGCTGCGTCGCAAGCAGCGACTCTATGTCGAGGAATGGGTTCACCTCCTCCGCGAAGTGCGAAGCGATCTCGACGATGCCACGGCGCGCACGCTCGCGCACGCCGCGATAGCCGCGATCCAATCGACACTATTTCACAACGTCGGCCTGCCTGAAGATCGCTTGAAAGAAGTCCTCACCGCCTCGGCGATGGCGGTCCTCGATCTCGAGTAGCGGCCCGCATTAAAAACAATCTTCCCTCTACGTCCGAGGGGATGCGGCGATTTCGACGATCTGGGTCGACAACTCACGACAGACCAAGCGCCCCACTGACACGAAAAGCACCTCTTCGAGGCCACGGCGCGCCCACCGCTCCCAGGCCAGCTGCGAGTCGTCGTCGACAAGCGCCTCGCCAAAGGCGGAGACGGTGTTGTTCGAGGAGTGCCCGTGCAGCACAACTGCCGTATGAACTCGGTGGCAGTTCTAAAGAACTTTCCCACCTGCTCGCTAATTCAGCCTCCGATGCGCCAAAAGGAACCGTACCGCAGTAGGAAAGAATAAGGAAGGGGGGATGTTGACTGTCTCGGCGGACAAGTTGATCACGGCCGGTACCGGCAAGGATAAGTATCCCAGCCGACTTGAATCGATGGCTGCAATACACTAGATCGACTAGTAAATAGTTTCGCAATACTCAGTACGCGATGATAGAACTTGGTGATGACGGTGTCGCCGGCGACGATGAGGCAGGGCAGCGGGACCAACCTCGAGCAGCGTGTCGTTCGAGCGGCTGAGGTCGCCCTAGCGAAACGGCAATTCGTCAGCGCGATCGACGTACTGCTGGGCCTCGGCTGGCTCGCACCCTCGCGTGTGGAGGAGTGGCGCCAAGGACGCGTCGACTACCTTGAGCGGGTGACCCAGGCCAACCTCGCCAAGCTGTCGGCCGCCATGAAGCTCTTCCGCACTTGGGCAAAGGGTCACGGACTGGTACCGAGCGAGACCGTCTACGTCGCGCGTACCCGCGATCGCCGGACCTTGCGGTTCTCCAAGAGCGGCAACCCTGAAATCGAACGCGCCTACAGGACGCACTGGGTCTCGCCCGCGCTGTCCGAGGCGAAGCGCAACAAGCAGGCGGCGCGCCAGAACCGGCCCGCCGACCTGGTGGTGGTCATGCCGCTCAAGGAGTGGACGTGTACGGAGTGCGCCGGCGCGGGGGACTTGCTGATCATGGAGGGCGCGGGCCCGCTGTGCCTTTCGTGTGCAGATATGGGCCATCTCGTGTATCTGCCCTCTGGGGACGCCGCGCTCACCCGGCGCGCCAGGAGGGCGAGTGGGCTCTCCGCGGTGGTGGTCCGCTTCAGCCGCTCAAGGATGCGCTACGAGCGTCAAGGGATCCTTGCCGAGGAGGCCGCGCTCGCTCAGGCCGAGGGGGAGTGCCTGGCCGATGAGGAGGCCCGGGCCCGTCGCCGTGCGCGGGAGGAGGCCCGCCGTGCAGACCAGGATCTGGCCTTCCATGCGGAAATGGCGGCCGAGATCCTTCGACTATTCCCCGGCTGCCCCGCTATTCGTGCCGAGGCGCTCGCCCGCCACGCCGGCACCCGCGGAACTGGCCGTGTCGGGCGCGGCGCGGCAGGTCGTGCACTCGACCCGCAAGCGGTGGCCCTCGCCGTGACCGCGTCCGTACGCCACGAGGACACCCACTACGATGAACTGCTCATGTCGGGCGTTCCTCGGACAGCGGCGCGCGAGCAGGTGCTCACTGAGGTTCAACGCATCCTTGAGCGCTGGCGGCTACCCGGGCCCTACTGAGCGATCCCGCCTCGGTGCAGTCGCCCCAGGTCCCGAGGAGTTTGTCAAAGTCATAATGCATTGAGCATTCCGAGACCTTCAGCACACGAATCTCCGCAGGGTGTGACTCTTGACGCGAGCCAGAGTGAAAACTCTTGACTTAACTCGCCCACCGCGCTTGACTGAACTGTCCCCACCCCGAGCACGCCTTTTCCTATTCTGGGTTATATGCAAATGAACTCAAAATGAGTATTCCGAAACTCTTTACCACCGAATCCAGCAATTCTTTACCAGTCAACCCAGCAATGCGTGACCAGTATTTCCTGTAACACTCGATGGGATCCGGTGTTTCCCCTCGGCGCTCCTAAGGCACCCATGCGCCGGATAAGTACCCAGGAATTGTCTTGGGATCCCGTCCGAGGTGTCGGGCGATGGGGCAATAATTGACCATCCCCTCTCGTTCAATGCACGTGCGTCCACGTCTTCTCCTTGTACATCAGGGAGGCAGACTCCTTTCTTGTTGTGAATACGAAATCACAATCATCGAAGGAGTCCGCTCTTCATGTGGTGGATTTCGCTATTCAATCCACGCCAACGAGAAAATCGCACCTAGGGAATTTCAAAAATCGGTAGCACGTACTGGCCAGCCCACTTACGTACCGGTCGCTCGTTGCCGAGACCGGCTCTGGCCGTAGGGAGAGGCCCATGCGGCCGATCGGCTGGCGGGTGCACTGCGAGAGTCTGGCCGGACCGACTCTCGGCCGTCCCTGCCGCCGGGAAATTTACCAGGGATAACTGGAATGATGCTGTCACCTACTGCACTCAGATGGAAAGGACATTACCTTGATCCGCAGCAATGTGGCGTGGGTTGCAGGCGCCTACTCTCCGTCCGTCCAACCACGCACGCGTGACGCATCGCTCAAGTCGTGACGTGGACTCCATCCGATAGGCAACCTGGCGAGCGCGCCATAAACAATGAAGCCTCCTGTCGCGACCAACACGACGTCATACTGGCTCCTATTTTCAGCCTCTCGCCGACAAGTCCCAGGTGAGAGCAGGGGAACCAGTAGCCAAAGCTGCCAGTTGGGCTGGCGGGTTATCCTCCTCGGCGAAGAACGTAGGCTGCGATTTCTTGGTCCGGTTGGAACTTCTTGGCATGCCATCTCTACTACTGTTGGTGACAACCGCTGCAATAGCATCTGCCACCGCGTTCGGCGCTATACCTGCCAGATCCAGACCGATGGCGCCAGCATTCTCGGGTGACTTCTCGGCCAGCCACCACCAAACCGCGAGTGCCCGCACAGCTACCGTCAGATTGTGACGGATCCGCAGCTCCCACAGCAGTGACGCAACGGGGTCAAGAGGCACTATTGGTGATGGCGCCTTGGTACTCAGGCGGGCCCGGAGCGGTGATGGCAGGTCAAGTAGCTCCCGGGGATCACGGGCGAAGTCCGGTGTCGGGAGAACCTCGCCCACAACTGGTCTTCCACCCTCCATTCGCCAGGCGAGTGCATAGTTATACGAAGACCCTTCCGACAGGACGGTCCCGCCAGTGAGGTGAGGCAGGTCAGACCCGTAGGGATACGTGAATGACGAAAGGCGTTGAGGCACTTCACCGGGAAGCATCCCGATGGCGTACCCAGGACCGGAAAGGCCGTATAGACGGAAAAGTGCCGAGAAGGGCGAATAGTCGGCAGTCCCATGCGCTCTCCATCTCCCGCCACCTCCGACTGCGCTCCACAGCGCTGTGGCGAGCTTGTTACCCACCTTGGATACGGCCGAGTTGGCGGGAGAACGAGGAGTGGTACGGCGAGTCGGTGCTGGCTTCCGCAGGGCTACAGCTGTTTCTTTCTCGGCTGAACGGAGGGAAACCGGAGGCGCCGGCTTACGCGCGGGCGCCGGGTTCGATGTGCCAGGTTGCGGCACAACATTGCTGGAGTTGGCGGAGTCGGATAAGATCACCGATGTCGGAAGCTTGGCAGAGGTAGAAGTTGTGGCGGGTTCGGCTTTACTACTGAGGCACTCTCGACAACCGAGACGATCCTTGCCTGCGACAAGCGTGGCCCGTGCGCCGCATGCCGGACAGCTCGGTATCAGAAAGGTTTGGAACTGCAGGAGCCAGGTCAGCTGAAGTGGGAAACGCCGCGCTCCTCGCCAGACCTCCGCAGACACCATCAGCGCAGGCAGTCCGATCAGGTGGAGCCGGAATGGGTGCACCTCATAGGTGGCCTCACTCTGTTCCTCGAGCTCGATTCGCCGCCGCGCAGCCTCGGCTCTTGTCGCCTCGGCACGGGCGTGCAGGAGCTTCTGACGTTCTGGGTCTACTCGCTCGATGCGGCGCTCGATTGACTCGAGTGCGCCATGGTAGTAAGTATCTGCCCTGGAAAGCTCGTCGGCGAGGAGATCGCTGGCCTCGGCGGCCAATGCCCCGCGCCGCGCCTCGGCGCGAGCAATAAGAATCGAGTGTGCGGCTCCCACTGCACGTGGGAAATCTGGCGTGAACAAGGGACGATCCGTTGGAGTTCCGGTCTGAAGGGCGCGTGTCTTGATGGCGCGTTCAACAGCTGGCGGAATGGTCATTCCGCTACGGGCATCAACGAAGACCTCCTCGCGTTCCTGGAAGCGGTGCTCAAGCGAGACGGCATAGCGGATGAGCGCACCGACCCGGAGCACAGGGAGGTAGCCAGTAACAGGTTGATCAACTATGTCGGGGCGTCCGTGATCGATCACGACCTGGTCTCGAAGACGGGCCGCGAGAGTCGATGGGGAGATGGGTGGACCGGGCATCAGCGGTAAGTGGGCATATCCGACGTCGCCATCGGCAAGAACGGTCGATGCAGCATGGTCAAGGGTGGGGTGGCCGGGTAGCAGCAGGAGGGCGCCTTCCTCGCGCGCCACCTCGGGATCGGCTGTGACGATGAACTCCTCAGAAAGCTCGAAGCGTTCCTGTAGTGCTCGCGTCAAAAGGACCACAACACGCTCGCCGTCGTCCTCGGTGAGAGCGCCTTCAGACTCTACGTAGCGCAGCCAGAAGCCTAGCGCGGGGTCAGATCGGCTATCAGGTTGGCTTGGCTGGCTCATGCGGGCTCGTCACTTGTCGCGACGAGGGCATCGGTACGGGCCCGGCTATCAAGATAATCCGTCCGGGCCCGAGCAAGCTCCTCTCCAATTTTGGCCAAACGGGTGTCAAGCTCGTCACTATCAACGCTATCCACATGTGCCGAGAAGACGGAGGTTTCGAAGTCGAACTCTTCGGAGACTCTGCCGAGCACCATATCGAGTTCACCAACCACCAGCTCGAACAAGTTGAGTTTAGCTTCAAGCACCGAAAGTATCCGATCCTCGATTGTCCCAGTTGCGACAAGATTGGTGACCAACACCTCGTGGTCCTGGCCAATCCGGTGGATTCGGCCAAGTCGCTGCTCGATCTGCATCGGGTTCCACGGCAAATCGAAGTTGATCATAACGTGGCAGAACTGAAGGTTTCGCCCTTCACCGGCAGCTTCAGTCGTGAGCAGTACAGGAACTTCGCCACGAAAAGCCCCTATAGAGGCCTCCTTCTCCCGGCGCGACAAGCGGCCGTGATATGCGACCGCACTCAGTTCCCTTGCAGCGCAGAGCTCCACGAGATCGGCAAGGGTTTCCTGGAAGGCTGCGAACACGATCACCTTGTCACCTTTGCTCTGGTAGTACCGAAGGCGATCCACCAGGGCATTTGCCTTTGAGGGCACGGGAAGTGTTTTGGCGATTGCCGCGAGATCGCGCCAGCCGACCTTCTCAAGAGTCGGTACCAGTGCCCGTGGGCTCGACCCTGCCAGACGCTGAACAGCTCGGAGCGCCAGCAGGCGCGACGGGGTAGCCTCACGCCCCTCAATACGCACACGCTCCGATACCGCCTCGTACAACGCCTTCTCCTCTCGGCTCGGTGACACTCGGAGCGTCTCTGCCAGACGTCGGGGAAGCATCAGGGCGACCTCGCTGCGGCGGTGGCGAACCATCACCTTACGCAGCTCCCTCCGAAGCCTGGCAAGGTCTCGGGGCGGCTCCCCTCCGGAGGTCTGGGCCCCTGGGGCCCGGGATCCGCCGTAACGCCCCCGAAACTCCTTCGCGCTACCGAGATGCCCGGGCTTGACAAGGCTGACCAGATGGAAGATATCATCGAGGCGGTTCTCGACCGGAGTCGCGGTGAGGAGGAGAAGTGAACGGGTAGGGAGCGAGCGCACGAGATGCGCCGACGCGCTCCGGGGTTGTTTGACACGATGGGCCTCGTCTACGATAACGACGCATCAGCGAT
>JAKASN010000034.1 GCA_021819025.1 Actinomycetes bacterium
ATCCTTTTTGCAACACAACCAGCGAGCGAGGCCAAAGCCCGATATCGGTACCGAGCATTGCGCACTGTTAGAATTCCTCGCACACCACGCTCGAGGGCTTGGCGCAGCGGATCACCCAATGCGAGTCGTCGCGGTGCTCAGTCCAGCGCGGCTTTAGGAGGAATAATCACCACTGGGCAACGAGATCGTTCAGCGACCTGATGTGAAGTCGATCCCAGCAGCACCCCTGTGACACTATGACCCCGCGATCCAAGCACCACTAGGTCAACGTTTTCCTCTTCAGAGACTGCGAGAATTGCCGAAACCGGGTTGCCATCCACGATGACGGTTTTGCAGGAGACCCCACTTTGGTGAATCGGCGCGCACCAATCGTTCTCAAATTCCTCCACGATGGCGCGGCGGTGGCCCTCGGTAGGAACCAGGCCCTCCTGCGGGACCGAGCTCAATAAACCGAGAGAATGCAGCGCGATCAAGCGAGCTCCAAGGAGTTCGGCGAGCTCGATCGCCCACCGCACCGCAGCATTAGAAGCGTGCGAGCCGTCCACACCGACCAGTATTGTCTTCAACGCCATTGCACGACCACCTTTTGGGCAACGTCTCAGTTTGCTCTTACTTCCGATCGTAGAGTACGGCTGCTATCGGCAAGATTCAAATCGAGATCAGGGCACATTAGATTCGCCAAAGCTAGCAAGTCTTGTCAGAGCAATGGGTGTTTGTGCCCGAGGGACTTTGCCATTGGCTAAGGTGGTGAGCGTGGGGATCAGAGTTTTTTTGGTAGACGACCATGAAGTGGTGAGGCGTGGCCTGGTCAGCCTTGTCGAACTCGAGGAAGACCTTGAGGTGGTTGGCGAGGCAGGATCAGTTGCCGAAGCCCTCGCGAGGGTAGCACCGTCGCATCCTGAGGTTATGATCCTCGATGTGCGCCTTCCCGACGGCGACGGCATCGAGCTGTGCCGGGAGGTGAAGTCGGCGCACCCTGAGATCGCTTGTCTCATGCTTACCTCTTACTCCGATGACGAGGCGCTTTTTTCGGCGATATTGGCAGGTGCTTCGGGTTATCTGCTCAAACAAATCAAGGGCAACGACCTCGTAGACGCGATACGGAGAGTCGCCCGAGGTGAATCGCTGCTCGATCCAGCGGTAACAGCGCGGGTTTTGGCGAGACTACGCTCCCCCGCTCCTGAAGATGACCTGCTCGCTAAATTATCGCCCCAGGAGCGCAAGATTCTCGATCTCATCTCCGACGGGATGACGAATCGCGAGATCGCGAGGGAGATGTTCCTCGCTGAAAAGACCGTGAAAAATTACGTCTCCAACATGCTCTCCAAGCTCGGAATGGGTCATCGCAGCGAGGCCGCTGCCTACGCCGCCCGGCTTTCGGAGCGCAAGCGCCTCAAGGAGAACGGATAACCATCGCCACGGCGCACGACCTTCGCGGCATCCCCGGGAAGTTTCGCCACAGCGCTACTTGGTATCGCACCTTGGAAAAAACCACTGCACTTGGTACCTTGATGACCGCGATGGGTTGCAATGTGACTTATGGCCCGCCTCATTGGGGGAGTTTGGCTATGGCTTAGGCATGGATTCTGTGCAAAGATGTTGAGCGGTGAGACGTAACGGTCTCAAAGGAGATGTTTTCACGTGGCGGAGTTCAATTCAAAAGGTCGCGTTGTGGTCGGAATCGATGGTTCACCGGCCTCCGACGTTGCGCTAGAGTGGGCCGCCAACGAGGCGATGATTCGCCATGCGGTGCTGGAGATTGTCTACGTCTGGAGCCTGCCGAATATGGGCTATGGCGGTTTTGTAGCACAGCTCGACGACTTCGAAAAAGATGCCAAAGTGCTCCTCGACGATGTCGAAGCGGGCGCCAAGAAGAGGTATCCGACCCTCACGATCGAGGCGTTTCTGCTTCAGGGGCCTCCTGCCCCGGCTTTGATCGAGCGCGGAAAATTAGCCGACTTACTAGTGGTAGGTTCGCGCGGTCACGGTGGCTTTACCGGCCTCATGCTCGGCTCGGTCTCCCAGCAACTCGTGCATCATGCGGTGTTTCCCATTGTGGTGATTCATCCTCCTCAACAATAAATAATTTTCACACTCCCCCCAAAACCCCACAAAAGACCTCGGACGAAAGCCCGAGGTCTTTTGTGCTTCTAACAAACCGAGATCTTTGCGACCGGGGATCCAAGTCGTCGCTCTGGTAGGTAAGTAAGTTCGCTTTTGGAGCTTGCAGCCACTGGTCGACGTAATTTCTCGGAAGTAATCTCACTCTCCGTGTCAAATCCCTAAAGGAAGCATCGATTGCTTCCGTTCTTATAGATGACGGATTCACCGATCTACGAGAGCGAAAGGGACCAGTATGAGCTGGAAAGACAGGCAACGAGTGTCCATAGCACGCCGCCTGACTGCACGAAATGCCGCGTCCTTGGCCTCAATATCGCTCCTGCTTAGCGTGGCATCGTTCGCGGGAGTATCGACCCCGGCCTCGGCAACCCACAGCATCGTGGGGAACACCACGGATTCGGTTCCCGCCCCTAAGGAGGCTGGAATCATCTCCGGGCCGATGGCACTCAATCGGCCCATCGTAGGGATGGCTTCGACGCCTGATGGCAAGGGCTACTGGCTCGTCGCCGCAGACGGTGGGATCTTTACCTTCGGCGACGCAGCTTTCTACGGCTCCACCGGCGGTATGACACTCAATCGGCCCATCGTAGGGATGGCTTCGACGCCCGATGGCCAGGGCTACTGGCTCGTCGCCGCAGACGGAGGGATCTTTAGCTTCGGCGACGCCACCTTCGAGGGATCGGCCGGCGCAATCAAGCTCAATCAGCCCATCGTAGGGATGGCCTCGACACCTGATGGCAAGGGCTACTGGCTCGTCGCCGCAGACGGAGGGATCTTTACCTTCGGCGACGCTCCCTATGAGGGATCTGAGGGTGGCCAGAACATTACGGGAATCGTGGGGATTAGCCCCACTAGTACCAATAGCTATTACTTTGCCGGCAATAATGGGGCGAGCTACTACTTCAGTCCATCAACTCCCCAGCCAAGCGCAGCGGTAACCCCAAGCACCCCAAGCGGCGCTTCGCTGATTCCTTACACCGGCCAGACCTGGAATAGCTTTGGGGTCACCCCCGATACGTCTTCAACCTTTAGTTCCGCCGGCGCTCCGCAAGTTCAGAACGCTCCATCCAACACGGGTTTCGGCTTCTTGGTGACCCAACCCAATTCAACTCTTCCGGTGCGCTACAACCCTTGCGCGCCCATCCACTACGTGGTCGACATCAATGAGGCTCCCTCCTACGGACTACAGCTAGTTCAAAACGCCTTTAGCGAGATATCCCAAGCCACAGGCCTGCAGTTCATCTATGATGGAACCACCAGCGAGCTTCCGTCCTCATCGCGCCCTGCCTACGTAAATGGCGCACCAAATCCAATTTTGGTCTCATGGGAACACAACGGCGAAACCTCTTATCTACCCTCTTCGAACACTTCGGGCGAAGTAGTTGGGATGGGCGGATCTCAATACATGTACAATTCCGCCGCTGGCCAATATCAATACGTATCTGGAGAAGCGGCGATATCATCGAGCTATCCCCTCAGCGAAGACGAAACTATCCACCTCGTACTCCACGAACTTGGCCATGTGATCGGACTAGGCCACACCAATGAGACCAGTCAGATCATGTACCCCTACGACGAGGCAAGTCCGATAACTTATCAAAGCGGGGACCTCCAGGGTCTTGCGCAGCTCGGCTTGGCATCGGGATGCCTCTCCTAACTGAGATTTCGCCCACAATGAGACCATCTCGGCCCTAGTGATTGCCAGCGAGGCGCTAAGGCGCTAGCCTTCGCAGGATTATGGATCTTCAACTTCACAACAAAGTGGCGCTGGTTGCCGGAGGTTCGGCAGGACTTGGACTCGGATGTGCCAAGGCTCTAGCCGCCGAAGGGGTACGAGTCGCGCTCGCCTCGCGCTCGGCGGAAAAATTGGAATCGGCGTTAAGTGTGCTCCCGAGCGGTTGCCTCGGCTACCAAGCCGATCTTTCCGACCACCATGCTGGCTCTGACTTGATCGGCAGGGTCACCAAGGACTTTGGGCGCCTCGACATTCTCGTTGCCAATGCTGGAGGACCCAAAGCGGGAGGATATCGCTCAGTGGGGATTAGCGACTACCGCGCAGCGATGGAACAAAACTTTCTCGCCATGGCGGCGTTGTGTAACGGTGCGATCCCCGCGATGGCCGAATTCGGCTTTGGGCGAATCATCGCAATTACTTCGCTCTACGTGAAGGCGCCAGAGCCCAATCTGATCCTCTCCAATACCGCACGCAGCGCTTTGACGGCATTTCTCAAGAGCGTGGCCACCGAAGTTGCGCCACTGGGAATCACGGTCAACTCACTACTGCCTGGTCTGCATCGCACCGAACGCTTGGAACGACTCTCCCAAGATCTCGAGTCCCTCGCGGCGACCGTTCCGGTAAACAAGATCGGTGATGCCGAGAGTTTTGGTAAAATCGCCGCATTCTTGGCATCGGAACACGCCTGGTACATCACGGGACAGGCGATTCTCGTCGACGGTGGCAAGTATTCCGGCCTCTTCTAGTAGTGATGCGAGTCGAGACGCGCCTGCACAACCACAGCTACGAGGGACTTCCAAGTTTTGCTCAGCGGCGACGTCCGCCCTCGCCTAACGACAAAGCACCCGAGCCAAATGCGGGCAGACCAAAGTAGATTGAGAGTCCCATCGCGCTGGCCCACCAAGTGCACAAATGCCAATTGAATTGGCCATGTCCCCCGGCGTTGTTAGAATTGCCAACCGTTGCGCACTATTGCAAGAAGAAGGATCCCATGTTACGACATTGCGTAGTCTTCAAATTCCGCCCGGACATCACCCCTGGCGACATTGTGGCCATTGGTGGGGCCGTGGACGACTTTTACTCCTCCTACCAAGGCTTCAGTTCTGCACACCATGGTGTTGACCTTGGAATCCGCGAAGGGAACTACGACTTCGGCATCACTGTGGATTTCGAGGATCGAAAGCAATATCTCCAATACGCCGAGGATCCTGCGCATCTCGAGCTTATCGCCAAGTACATTGCTCCCAACCTTGTCGCAAGAGCAGCGGTGCAATTCGAGTTCTAATCCTCAGCGCGACGCGCTTGGCGCCCGGAAACCTGCAGAAGGTTCTGCTCGAGATGAATCGATTCCACAAGCACACGACGCTCTTCTAGTGCCCGAATCACATCTTCAAAGTCCACCTTGCTTCGCAGGATGCGCGACTCGACAAAGGTCTCGAAGTAGATCTCTTCTCCTTCGGGCGCATAGTCACGCAAAAGATCAACGAGGCTGCTCTCATTTGGCTCTTCAAGAGCGTCAGTGAGAGCCGCAAGCTTGGCGTCAAGCTGGTGCAAAGATTGCATGAGGATCTCGCGATTTGCGAAAAGGAAGCTCGCCACCATCTCCGGGGAGCTCTTGGCAACTCTGGTCACGTCGCCAAAGGAGTTGCCTGAGAGAAGACTCAGCAGAGTATGGTCCTGCACCGACTTGGCGAACGATGAAGTCAGGTAGGCAAAGATATGTGGGAGCTGAATGGTGAAGTTTGTGATCCGGTCGTGGAGAGCCGGATTTACGAAGATCGCTCTGCAGCCAATCGCTGAAACCAGGAGGGCGGCAACCGCCACCGCCGAGGGGGCATCGCTCGCAATTCCAGATGAGACCACCATGGTTCTCTCGCGAAAGAGATCGAGCTCCGCACCGCGACTCCCCTGTCGCTCGTTACCCGCCAAAGGGTGCAGGCCGACATAGCGAATCCCAGCGGCATGGATCCCCAGTGCAAGTAACGCCTCTTCGATATCGAGCTTTGTGGAGCAGAGGTCGGCGATCACCACGTTTGAATCAACCAAAAGATCGAACACTTTGGGGAGCATCGCCTTGAGCGCCCCGGCCGGAATGGCAAAAAAGCACAGCTCCACGCTCCCCAAGAGCTTCTCCAAGCTCGGAACTACCGCAAAACCCGCCCTGGCCATCTCGTCGCGCGCTTGCATCTCGATGTCATAGCCCACTACTTCGCAGCGTTCCCGCAGCCCATACGCGAGAGAGGAGCCAATCTGGCCTAGCCCGACCACCCCGATGCGATGGTAGCCAGCCAAGGTTTCGGCCTCTCGGGCGATATCGAAGCTCAACGGGTGTTTTCCAATTCCCAAATCGCATGACAGGTATTACCGGTACACAAACAAGCCATTTCAGTGTCGCGCGGCACGCGGACTCATCGCCTGGGCGGGGGCGAACAGGGCGAGCTTGTCTTGCATTTCCGAACCTGTATCAACCCCGCCGCGCGGAAGACAGGTAGATGGCGTGGAAACCTCGGAGCCCCGCCAGCGAGGATAGGAGCCGAGAAGCTTCACCGAAGCATCGAGCGCCAGCAGCTCAGCAAACATCGCCGAAATGGGAGGATCCGACACATGGCCTTCAAAGACGACCAGAAAGCAGTAGTTACCCAGCTTTGCCGAAAGGGGCCGTGAGAGAATCTGGTTCATATTTACCCGATTGGCGGCAAATATCTTTGATACTTCAGCGAGAAATCCCACTCGGTCGGATGTCGGAGTAATCACGATCGAGGTTCTGTCGTCGCCCGTAGGCGCTGCAACCTCGCGTCCTATCATGACATACTTGGTACGAATGTCGGGAACATCCATTACCGCATTTGAAACTAACTCGAGACCATAGGATTCACCCACGATGGGCGGCGCCAGAGCCACCAAGGTCGAATCATGATCGGTAGCAACGATCCGGCATGCTTCTGATGTCGAGAGGGTGTGACGCAAAGTCAATCCCTGTTGCTTGATGTACATACTGCACAGGTCGAGGATGAGCGGATGCGAAAGCACCTGAGTATGTGGCACCCCAGGATCGACACAAAACGCGTCGATGCTCTCGTTAAGCACCACCTCTTCACGTATGAGCACCGAATCGTAATCGAAGATGAGCTTGTCCAGATTCGTCGTCAACTCGCCATCGGTGGAATTTTCCAACGGAATGATTCCAAGACACCCCGGCGTGAAGTTGACCGTCTCGATGACATCGGATACCGAACTCATTGGCAACGCCTCAAGATCGTCCACGGTCTTGAGGAGTGAGATGGCACGCAAGTCCGAGGTTCCCTCTGGTCCGAGATAACAGATGATCAATGCCGAGCCCCTTTGTTCATTTAGCAATTTTAAGCGCAGTCTTTCGCGCCGAGGCCCGAAACCTCCAAGTTGGGGCATCAAAGTGAAAACTGCTTGGAGTGTAGCCACTCAGGAAGATACCGCGAGTGGGTCGACGAGCCAGGAAACGTTACCCATTGGCTCTCAAGAGATTCCGTTCCATGCTCGTCGTGACCTTGGAAGAACATCTCGGCTGATATGGAGTACGACCGGGCTACGGGCTCCCAGGTCAGCCCGAACCCAGCGGAGCCAATGAGCCGGGGCTCCGTGCTGTCGGTGAGAAAGCCCTCCAGAATTGCTCCGACACCGCGCCGGAGCCATTCATAAAGCAGCCGAGAGTCCTTGCCGCAACTCGGCCCACGCTCTAATGGAGATCATGGCTGGAGCCCACAACGGCGAACGTGGAGCAGATTTGGGCAACGTGGCGATACCCTTCGAAATCCCCTCGAATGATGGTTCAGTTACGCCCTGCTCGCTCGCAAGAGTGATCCGCGGATCTCAGCGGATAACGTTTCGCACCTCTCAAAATTGCTCGCCGCTCTCTTTTGACCTGATTGAGCCTTGCACTCTAAGCGAGGTTGAACCGCTGCGCCAACCAGTCCTGTCGAGTGCCACCCCATCGTCAGCAACCCCAACCCATGCGCTTCGAGCAATAAAGCCATGATCTGAACCGCAATCGGTCGCAGTGCAGCCAAGGAGCAAGTGCGTTCTGTCAACCTCGTCATGTCGGGTAGACTCGCTCAAGTCACCATCGTCAACTGGTCAACTCAGCACCGTGAAACTTTGCCCTTACTTGGGTTTACCTCGCTTGAGTTGACGCTCTGTTTCCGAAGGCGATCAATGGACAATGAGTCATAACAAGAACCGGAGACAGATTTCTGGCTCGATAACGCTGTGGCTCTGGAGGCGAACACCAAACCCATCGCCGACTCCCGAACTCAGTGGTCCAAATAGGTCAACAAGGCAGTTTAACGCACCAGCGAGTCACCGTCACGAAGAAGTGACGCCAAGCCGTGGTAATTATCGGAGCCCACGAACGCGATGCCATCTGCGAGACAATCGCCGTGCTCCCGGACTCGGCGCTGCTGCTCGTCCACCAACACGGGGCTTTAGCTCTTTGAAAAGGGTGACGCCCTCAACAGGGATCAACTCGACAAGGCAACGAAAATTGCCCGGAGCAGTATCCACACCAGGTGCCGCGCCATGGCGCCTCGTGGTCGCCCGATAGGGAGCAAAGACACTCTTTGACGTTCTCCCCGGGAAAATCTGGCATGCGGCGTACGGATTCATCCCCGAGACCTTGCTCGACGAGCTGAGAAATGTCGAAGCCACCTCAGTTGAGAACCGGCCCGCTAAACACACCGCGGGTACTTTCGATTCCTGTGCTTAATTCATGGCGCCACCGACTCGGGGCGAGCGACGGCGATAACAGGCGCGCACACCATATCGGTCGTGAATCACAGGGATTGGCCTCCGCCGTGTCTCTAGGGTTGTCGCAAAGAAATTTTGTGGGCCGTACAGGACTCGAACCTGTGACCCCTTGCGTGTCATGCAAGTGCGCTACCAACTGCGCCAACGGCCCCCATGCGTACTTAAACCATAGCGGAAAGATCTCGGGCTTGTTCCACTCGAAACACTGCAAGGGAGAATTGAGCCACCTCGTAGCCGTTCACTGAGACTTCTTCGCCTTCCCCAAGAGCTACTTTGGATTTGGCCGAATCCAGCACCAATCTCGCCTCGAAAATGGCAAATTCACTGCGCAGATCCAGAAATAGCGGCTCACTTGCAAGATTGGCAACCACCAAAAGTGATTTCGATGTCGTCTCGCAGCGATAGCTCCAGGCTGCGAGCTGGGACAACTGGTGGTAAGCCGAATCTTTTTCCTGGTCTCCACCCTGGGAGAACCTTTCCGGCACCCCAACATATCGACAGCCCGTGAGGTAGCGCTTGCGAAGAGCCACCAGAGACACCACATAGTCGAGAAACGCTTTATCGAAGTCGTCAAAGGGCAAGCAATACTCGCGTTTATCCTGGCAATAAGCATTGTTGTTGCCGTTCTGGGTACGACCCAGTTCGTCGCCACCGCCAATCATGGGAATCCCAGGAGCCATGAGAAGAGCCCCCATCATGGCCCGCTTCGCGCTTGCGCGAGCTTGGCCAACGGAGGCTTCCTCCGTCGGTCCGTCGATACCCCAATTGAAGGAGTAATTAGCATCGCTTCCATCACGATTGTCCTCACCATTTTCGAGATTTCTCTTGTTGGAGTAAGACACGAGGTCCTCCAAGGTGAATCCGTCGTGGCAGCTAACAAAATTGACACTTCGAGAAACATCCAAGGGATCACCCTCAAACGCCATCGCGCCTTGGAGTTGGGCAGCCGATCTCTCTTCGGGCC
>JAKASN010000035.1 GCA_021819025.1 Actinomycetes bacterium
CCATCAACGCGAGCGGTGGTAAAGTATGCAAAAGTGATGGCCACCCGTATGCATTTTTCGTGGCCGCGAGCATGCAGTTCTCAATGGCCGTTAACATTTACGACGTTCAAGCGGTAAAGATTTACCCGATGACCACGGTTGACACCGTTGCGGGTCCGTCGCCCACCTATGGAACCGGAATTCCGCTCGAAGGCGCGGCGGACTTCTCGATAATGCCCAATGTTGTCAACTCTGAACTTAAGGGTGACGGTGGCCAGATAATCGCCAAGCTTGGCCGCGTCGACATGTGGGCAGCTTCGATTACCTACGGTCGGGTTGGACTGAGCATTCTCAATACGGTTCTGGGCGGAACGTTTACCGATACGGGCACCGACACGGCTGAAATCGCTACGTGGTCCCTCGGCGCGCCAAATCTTTTGCCCTATTTTAAGATTGAAGCCCAGATACTTGACACCGACAACGACGTTCGCTCTGTCACTGCGGTTCTTTACAAGTGCTCAATCAAATCCGCGACCTTCCTGGACTCCAAGACGGACGCATTTGGGCAGCCCAAGATAGATGTCGAAGCGATTCCTCTGCTTTCGACTTCTACCATCGGCGAGATCATCATGTACGCCAGCAGCACCCGGGCTTCGGCTTGGGTGAGGGTTGAAACCTCATGGGGTCGCGACAAGAGGACACCAGCTTTGCCGTTGGACGAAATGAGACTTGAAGTTGCACCTCTGTTGCCGACCATCGACCCGTCATTGCCTTCCTCGCTCGGCTCAGTATCGAGCAAAGGTCCGAAATCGACACACACATATTGGCCATGACCGCCACCACGCGAGTGACTTTCGCGCAGCTCGTCAACGATCTCCAATCCGCGGATCGCGACGCATTCAATTAGCTGACGCCGGTGCTCAGGCCTATTGTGGGAAGCCCAGTCGGCCGCTCTTCGGAGCTCGGCGACCAGTTCCTTGTAAGAACTTCATCCAGGAGCGTGGTGCGCGGTGTAACGCGCCCTCTTCAGCTACGTGACCATCTGGATTGCTGTCGATATCTATGATGCCGTGATGCCTACGCCGCGCCGCGAAGTTCAGACCTTTGGCCTCAAAGGTCGGGCCCGAGTTCATAGCGCGCTTCGGCGACTGAGGATGGAATCACCGCCTGATCGCAGCCATCGTCGATTCGATGTGCGTGGCGTACGGCTATCGCAATGGAACTGACCTTGTTCCGACCAACTAGTCGAACGGCTCTATGAGGCCGTCGAACATCTCTCGCATTGGACGATCGTCACCAGCGAAGCTCGCGATCGAAGTGGCGACGTTGAGCTGTGGGTCGAGGCGATCCCAGGCGATATGCCATCCAGCCCGACGGGCAAGCTGGCTCGTGAAAGCGCGTTGGGAGCGGCCGTTTAACTCCCTGAAGGGGTGAAGGGCATTGAGGTCGCCGTAGAAGGCAGCCACACCCGAAACGAAATCCTCGCGGCTGCGACCGCGGAGATAGTCAAGAGCGGCAACTTCCCGAACATCTCTTTGGCATATGACGCTATGTTCTGAACCGGACAGAACATCTGGCCCTTGCCAATATCCACCGTTCGCAGCTCACCGGCCCAATCGAACAAGTCTTGGGCAATGTAGCGATGGATCGCCTGCAGATGCGCAAGGTCGAAGTGCCCAGGAATTGGCCGTAGCCCAAGCTCACGGATGCGCTTGCGGGAGTAGGCGGCCTCGGCCCGGGCAAGTTCATCTGCGTCGGTGATTCCCGCCAAGTTGCGCAAAAGCCCGCTGGCCTGATCGAGATATGGATCCTTTGGCACCCGCTACCGATGAGAACGGGGATGGCCGAAGTGCCGGTCGAGTTCCCCGAGCTCGTCCGCGTCACTCAGTTCGCCTTCTATGACCCGATGGGACAGCGAATGGCTGAACATGTCGGGCTCTTGTCCCTCCAACCGCACTGATGCAATCGCCACCGCGTCGGCCCGATAGCGCTCCTTGAACTCCCGCAGCTCTTCAAGCTCGTCAACGAGAGCGCGGTAGCGCGCATAAGAAAGCAATACCGCTTCGGGGGCGCGATGGGATCCGAGGATCATGGGCTCGGCATCTGTACCCTCGGATCGGAATCGCGCCAAAACCCGTGAGAGCTGCTGACGCGCTTCCAGGACAGGCGCTACGACCATATGCTCACTCATGGTTTCCAGTGTAACAGAAATCTGTCATAGCGAGGAAGCGATGACCCCGTTCCCCGACAATCCGCTCTTGCCGTACGGTCGGCATTGGAGTTTGCCATCTCACGGTTGCGCAACGGACATTGATGCTCGTGTTATCTCGCTGTTTGAAAGCAGGCGCACTTTTCACGTTCAAGCGTTTGGAATCCTCGCATATATATGAGGCATGAACTTGAAATTCAGGTTGTTGGGAAACGGAGTGCGTGAAATGAGCGACGAAGAGACGAGCGGATCAGGATTCAAACCGCTTCCGAATGTTGCGGACGGTGCCATCGCAAACGCCGATAATCGCCGCGATGATAATGCGGCGACATCCATCGGCGACTTCACCGAAAGTCTTGGTATCTGTGCCATCAGCCATTCCGACAGCACCTACTGTATCGAGGTTTCCCAATGAGCATGCTCGAAACGCAATTCCCGCCCATCCTCACAAGTGCCCAGGCAGCGCAGCTCTTGCAATGCTCTCGCGATCATGTTCAGGGGCTTGCCCGTGACGGGATGATTCCTGCATGGCGTACGCCTAATGGTCAATGGCGTTTTTCTCGCGACCGCCTCATCGCAGTGGTGGCAGGAGAACTGTGATCGAATGGGGCCGCCGCTCCACGCACTTAGAGATGTGTAGTGGTCCTACCGAGTTGGTTGAAGTCATGGTGGCCCGAGTCCCTTGTCATTTCCGAGTCCCACCCGGGGCAGCAGATCAGGGCCCGAGGGATCGGCGTGCCTCGCGTCAGGAGATAATACAAAACTGCGTTACCACCGTCGTGAATCTCCACTCCTGCAAGGCGGTGCTGGAGATTATCGGCGCCCTCCATCGCGGAATCGAGATGTGGAGATGTGCGCCGCACCGCTCAATTGGCCGACCGATATTTTGGGATCTGGACCTATGTCTGGGTTGCATTCGCTGGGTCACTCATATGGTGTGACCTGCTATTATATGTCAGGCTCGATGCGGCGATCCCCGCCGATTAGTTCTCGTGTGCGGACGGACAACCATCAGGTCCGTCTTGATTGCGTTTAGCCAGGACCGACCGCCGCTCACTGATGACCACGTTCGCTCAGTCAGCAGTGGCGCCGAGAAGTGCTTTGAGCGTTCGAGACGGCAGCACCGTATCAGCGGAACGGTTGGGCCCCTTCGAGGCAAGCATCCCGAGGAGCCGCGGCTGCTCCGGTAGGCCGAGCGGAACAGGCTCGATGCGGCGCCACCCCCGCGCAGAGACGAGCTTCATTGTGCTCAGGTAAGTGGCCGGACTCATCTTCTCGAGATCTCTCGCTCGTACGAGCAGCGCTGCGAGCGATACCTGCCACTTGAGCTTGAGGGAGAACAGCACCGGCCAGTCGGCCTGAGAGGGCAGATCATCAAAGATGTCGTCACGGGGCATTAAGAAAGCGGCGGCAAAACGGTGGGCCTGGTTCTCAACCTCTCGCATTCCCCACACCTGTTCGCCGTGTAGCAAGAGATGGCCAAGTTCGTGAGCGGCGTCGAACCGAGACCGGGCCCGGTCGTTCTTGTCGGCACCAAGAACGACAATGGGACGGTCCGGAAAGGGCAGCGAGAAGGCGTCGACGTCGGCTGTATCAAGTGGCATTCGGATGACGATGACACCATGGTCCTCAAGAAGTCGTACTACATCTGGCACCGGCCCAGCCGAAAGGTGCCATCCCTTCCTGGCCGCGTCGGCTACGGTCTCAATCTCCTCGCGGTCGGCATGGAGGTCGATCGAACGCGGGGTGGGCAGCGACACGACCGGCAGCGTGTCGTCATCAATGGCAGCCCAGTCGTGGGCTATCTGGGCTAGGGCCCGAGCGCGGCGGCGATGGGTGACCGACGTGCGGCGTAGAGAGCGGAAGAACCCTTCGTGAGTTTCCACCAACTCCATGAAAAAGAATCGAGGGGGCACATCGAGCACCTCGGCCATCCGGGCGACCGATTCTTCTGAAGGCCTGATGGTTCCAGTCTCATACTGGCCCACGGCTTGTGCGGTAAGCTTAAGCCTTCGCGCCAGCTCAGCTTGGCTCCATCCGTTGAGCTCTCGCGCCAACCTCACCCGACCCGGTGCAAAGCCAGCATCGACCACGGTATCAAGCTCCTCCTCGGGGAATCTCCTCCAGCCGCCTCCCTCATTATAGCCTCAACTGCGGAGAATGTGGCGGATAAGCATGGCATGATCTATGTCGCGAGCCATGGTGCGATAGTTGCCGAAAAGTATGTAGTATTCTAAAGTAACTATATTCACGCAACTCAAGAGAAAGAGGTTGACGGATGAGCAACGGGACTGAGCATCAACACGGCAAAGTGATCATTACGTACAACGGGGGTGACAGACAATTTGAGTACAACCCCGAGGAGTTGGTAAGTACGCTCCTAGAGCGCGCCAAGAGAGAGTTCCAAGTTCAGAACCAGCACCTACTCAGTCTCTTCACCGAAGGCGGTGTCGAGCTGAATGGCACCCAGAACCTTTCCGAAGCCGGTGTACGGCCAGAGGAGGTCCTGGTGTTGCGCCAAAGCACCGTCAAAGGGGGCTCATAATGGGCGTCCGAGTTCCCCGGGCGCTTTTCCAGCAGACTCTCGATCAACTGCGCGCTTGCGGCAACGGCCAAAGTGAGTGCGTAGCATATTGGATAGCCGATCAGGATGAACCGCATGTTATCCTGAGGCTCGTCCACCCCGAGCATCGGTCCGGTTCTTTTGGGTATGAAGTCGATTCGGGCTACGTTACACAGTTCTTTCTGGATCTGCGCCGAGATCGGGAGACGGTCCGGGTGCAGGTACACACGCACCCAGCAGAGGCATCCCACTCCAGGACGGATGACCTGTTCGCGTTGGCTCCTGCACCCGGCTTCCTTTCGCTTGTCATACCCGGTTTCGCACTCGGACCAGCCGTTCTGGTCGGCTGTCATCTGGTCGAGATTGGCGACGATGGAAACTGGAACGAAATCGACCCGGAGGTCACCATTGAACTCGTCTGATGCTTACGACGCCCTGAAGCGGACCGCTCAACTTTTGCGCGTTGACGTGTTCCATTCGGATCCGACACGGGATCGCGAAATCGTGGCCGGGCTACAGGACACCAAGGTGAGGATCGTGGCTGACCGCCGCACGGCAATTTCGCGCGGCGGTCAGACGGCAATCGTGACACTCTTCTGCCAGCTGGAAATGATGGGTATCGAAGTGCAACTGGACGTTCCCGACCTGGATCTCGTCGCTCCGCAGCCTCCACTTCGGGCACAACGTCTGGCGGAGGGTCTCCTTGACTACGCTGAGGATCTCATACCCGGCGGATCCTCGGTCGGAAGCCAACGCCCGGACCTTATCTTCGTCATGGGCAACGCCAAGGCCGCTGGGGCGCACGTACGGCTGAGCTGGACCGACGATACTGCCCTTGTCGTGCCTGCCTCACAAAGTGTCCCATCGCCGAGCGGGAACAAGCTACCCTTCGGGGCTATCGCAGCGGCAGTCGCCGGGGCCGCAGAGGGTATCCGTGCAGCAATTCCCGTAATCGCCGAGCATTTAGACGTCGCGCCGTGCGGCGACCAGGGCTGGCGTAATCCGGGCACGCGGTCGGTCAAGATCAGCCTCGCCCATCTCTTCAAAGGGCTGGATCCGAAACTGGGCGACGTCGATGCGATCAGCGGGGGCGCCATCATGAATGCCTGCCTGTATAGCCTTCTCCGCATACCCGACCTAGCGGGCAGATTGCGGGTGATCGAGCCCGAACGCTTAGATATGAGCAACCTGAACCGTTATGCATTGACCCGACGGTCCAACGTGGGGGACCGCAAGATCGACGCCCTCAGCGGGTATTCAACGAACCGGTTCGAGATCGTCGGCGAGGACCGCAGGCTCGACCGGGAGACAGTTGCCGAACTGGAGCCCTTCGCGGCAAAGGTTCTCGTTGGGGTGGACGATATCCCATCCCGTTGGATAGCTCAGGAGCATTGCTATGACAAGCGGTTGATAGTCGGATCCACCTCCCACAATTTCGTGCTCGTGAGCGAGCACGAAATTGGGACAGCGTGCGCGGGGTGTGTCCACACGAAAGATGACGATACTGCCGGGCCTATCCCCACCATCGCCTTCGTTTCCCTGTTGGCCGGGATGCTGCAAGCTGCCCGTTTGCTCGCCACACCGAGCCCGCGAGGCCTCGGCATCGATGCATGGCCACTCGGCCTAGACGGGCGTCGGGGAATCCGCGCGTACACTCCGACCCCCGCACGCCCATGCCCCGTTGGATGCGGAGCATCTCGGCGCGCCGACAGGCTAACGGGCTAACGGCGCCTGCAGGAATCCGCGAACCAGGCTGGAAGACCATCAGAAACGGGTGCCGCCTGAGAGTGCTTCGCATGCACAAGGTGCGTAGCGTCGCCGACACCCGGGCATATACGGTCCCGGTCGAGGTAGAAATCGATGCATTGTTCGTCGCGGCGTGGAAAAGCAAAAGATCTGGCGTCGCTGGGTGCCTCCAGAGTGGTTCGGCATAGCCGACGGCGCGTAGGCGACGGAGTCCCGCCAAGACCGTGAGGCACGCAGCGGTATTTCCTGGCCGGAAGTTCGTAACCGTCGTTACCCATTGTGAACATAGGCGATATGCGACCTGTCGCACGCATAGGCGTTGCTCTGTATCGTTTAGGCGACAAACGCCGAGACGTCTGTGAACTGGCCAGAGCCCGGATGGGCCAAACGGTAGTACTTGAAGGTCAGAAACCCTATCGGATACAGTAGTGTCGGGCAACACCCTTGGCGGAGCTGGCTTCCCTCTACAGTTCCGGCATGGGTCGCATCCGTAGGGGCGGGAAGGCCTTGGGCATCGAATTTCGGACAGCGCCTAACGCGCCTCTCGTTCAGGTCGTCCAGCATCGCCGCGCCAGCTGGCGATCCTCTCCTCGAAGCCTGCGTCCGGACGGTAGTAGACGAAGCGCCTCGCATTGACCACCTGGTGCTGATTGAAGCGCTCCACCTGCTCGGCATCGGCGATTGCGATGCGGCTTTTGCCGCGATCCACCAGGTGTAGGCGCAGCATCAGGTCCTTGCCGATGGGGAAGATGAGCGAGTCGCAGTTCCGGAGACCTATGGCGGTGACGGGCGCAGCAGCTCCGTCGAGTTGGCGGTAACCCAGCACGGGCACGTCCCCGATCAGGAACTCGCTTTCCGCCTTGGGGCGGACGAACTCGATCGGAGCCAGCGCAAGTCGCTCACTCCATTTCCAGAAGTCCCGTTCCACCGAGAGCCGAAAAAGGGCCCCCTTCTCTTGCAGGCCGTCGAGGCGACCACCCCGTCGAGCGGCGCCAGCGAGGGGAAGGCCGTGAGAACCCAGAAGGACGCTCGGGCGGGTCGCAGCCTCGGCATCGGCGACCACCTTTTCCCACGCCAACTTATGACTCTCGAAGTGGGCCGGGTTTCGCACGAGGTGCAGAAAGACGGCCTTTCGAAGGGTTTCCATGGTTTCTGAGTCACCGATCGCCTCACCGGTTCCGGCGACCGCGCAGGCGCGGTGCATACCATTTTCCACAGTCTGCCAAAGCTCTTCAATTCGATGGCTGTCGACCTTGATGAAGTTCTCGATGTAGGCGATCCCGCCCGGGCCCTTCTTTTTCCCCCGACGTCCGAGTCCAACGTCAAACGGCTGGACGTCGCCGCGCCTGCGCGCTGAGCCGCCCGAGGGCAGGGAGGCGAAGTTGGCAAGGACCTTCTTGCTGATTATATGTTGGCGATGCACCGGGTTGGCGCCACGTCCGAGGGCGGCACGGGCGTCGTTCACCCAGCGGAGGAGTTCCGCCGTGCCCGGAGAGGCCGTTCCCAGTGCCAGGTGGATGGAGAGGATTTCAACCTTCAGGTCGATGTTGGGTTCCACTCCGACCATTGTGATGAGCGCCTCTACCCTGAGCAGTCCGCTCCCAGGCATCGCCAACGAGGCGGCAATCGCCTCGGCGACAGGCCGCACGCTGGATCGCAGCTCGCCAAAGTTCAAGTTGCACCTCCTAGCCAAGACAGGGTGCGCCCGTCAACCTGCGGTCTGGTCTGTCCAGGAGGTGCCGTTCCACCAGCGCGTGCTCGTGCCCCAGGGATCCTTGTACCAGCCGGTAGCGGAGGAGGGCGGCTGCAGCTCGGACGGCCCACGGCCAGGAGAGGCCCATGGCGCTTCTCGCCATGGGCCTCTCCTGCGAGCGGGGCGATCCCGCTTCGGGACCCGCATTTTGCCAGTACTGCTGGTAGGCCTGGGGAGGATTGGTCCGTAGGGCCATGGCCAGCGCGACCACCCATCCGATCAGGGTCCGCCCGAGCAAGAGATTTATCGCAGCAATGCTGCCGATGTTCACAACCTTGCGCGACGCGCCGATGATCGTGGGCAGCATGTAGAAGCCAAGAAGCAAGATGCCCACGAAGCCGCCCCAATCTCGAGTCCTCCTAAGAGCGCCTCGATAATCATTGCCGTTCGCCTCGCTCATTGGCCAATGCACAGAGGGAGTTTGAGCGAGGCAGATGGCCATCGCCTTGTTTACCGTCACGCTAAGTCAGTTTACGTACACTCGGGCCCGGCCGGGACACGTCGGGCTGCCCCGCCCATCGCCTCACCTGGAGTCAGGCGGGCGCCCGCAGAGGGATGTCGCGGAAGATGGCTGCGGCTAGGAGCGTGAGTCCGAATCGCTTTCAGGATTCCGACCCCCTTTGCCGATTTCGTCCCGACTTTCACAATATCAGCAGCGAATAAAACCCCAAAAGAACCAAATAACCCCCGGAACGGAGATATTGAAGCTCTCTTGGGGCTATTGCTCCCTTTATGCCAGGGCTATCACCTCTTTTGGATATGAGTTGGCAAGCTTGCGAAGATTGTGACATATCGCATGGAGAGTCCATTCGCCACTTGCCCCTTCGAGTCCCCGTAAGCGGAGATGACCGGCATGCTGTTTGACTTTTACCTGACCGAATACCGGCTCCACGATAGCTTTTCGCCGGGCATAATCTTGTCTGCCGACCTTGGTCCTCAGACGTCTTGCCATGCGCTCTTTGTCGGCGGCATCTTTGGGGATGCGACCTCTGGGGCATCGGGCACCCGCTCGGAGTGCTTGAGGCGTCCGGTTGCGATGAGCGCGTTGATATTAGCTTCGGCGATCTCTTGGAGGTTCTCCGCTGAGCAGTAGCCGGCATCGGCAAGTACCACTGCGGGAACTGTGTGGATACCGATTGCTTCCAGGTTCTCTTTGGTGGTAGCGATCATGGGGATGAGTTGGTGAAAATCTGCGGCACCTTGGGTGATTTCGGCGACCAGGATCACTTGCGATCCCTCATCCACCACAGCCTGGGCATTGACGGCATAGTGATATCCCTCGTTGGTCTTCATC
>JAKASN010000036.1 GCA_021819025.1 Actinomycetes bacterium
CTCAGCATTACCGATTCCAGAGCTCTCTGCATTAGACAGTCGCTATTCTTTCTCGAGAATCTGTATTTGCTCCGCGTCTTCTTCAATGTCTCCACCCTCCCAATACATGGATATCCGCCGATTGGCTGCCCATACAGCCAGTTGGTCCGAATAATGTTGTGATCGGAAGTCTCCCGACGGCCCACCCGGAATCACCCAGGTAGCCTTCCCCGGATTTCCCATATCGACCACCTGGCGATAGACCGAAAGACCAGATACGACAAATGGCTCTCCGGTACGCCATCCATAGGATGCCGCTTGAATGGTATCTGAATCACCGCCCATCGCAACTACGGGTGGATCGAATCTTAAATCACCTGCGACCTTTGAGAGCGGATGGCTCGCCGCAGTGTAGTGATGGTCGCCCCAGCGCCAAAGCGCCGTGTCATTCCCGGCCATCCCGGATGCGCTCTTCCAAGCGGCCTCAAGTGCTTCTGGAACCAACGATCGCACCTTTTCGGTCCTCTCGTCCGAATCTAGAGACGAGAATCCCTGAGGGCGTGGGCCGCCTAATAAGTCCCAGATATCGTTCGCCATCCAACGTCGAACAAGGACGGCCGTAGGGGCAAGCGATCCCGACACGATCCAGCTCCAAATCTCGGCACCAAGAATTGGCTTATAAAGCTTCTCGGCGAGCGAGCGGCGGAAACAGCCGTATAAAAGTGCCGGGCCTGAATCGATCGCAAGCTCTCCGCTCCAGCCGGCCAAGTACAATCTGGCCCGTTCTGCATCAACCGAAGATATCGGTGCGAGGTCTCTCAAGTACTCAACCCACCTTTGGGCTGGCCATGAAACTACATCCTTCTGCATTCCCGCCAAAGTCGCAATATCAAACCTCCCGCTTCCGGCAAGTATTTCTCTAATTCGCTCCGCACGAAACGGGTCGGCGAAGGTGGCCGAAATGTATGGGGCTTCCGAGCCGGTGATGACATTGTTGGCCGACATCACAAATCCAGCTGGTGGATCGACTTCCCTTGGCAAATCTTCAAACGGGACAAAGCCTCGCCATTCATGGTCCTGGACCCAGCCATAAGCCGGAAGACGCCGGTGGTCGAAAGACCCCCGGAGCGGCAAGAGACCGCGCGTCAAATATGCAATTGAGCCAGCACTATCCGCGGCAACGAAATTGTTCACGGGATCCACCCAACCCCGTTGCGACTCAAGCAATTCCCTAACGTCGCGCGCGGAAAGCATCGGCCGCAACACTTCAAAAGTTCGATAGGCAGCTTCGGAGCCGGTCCAACGAAGGGAGAGGGCGCTACCTTGACGTGGATCGCCGTGGACAATTGGACCATGGCCAGTCGTCCAGATCTCCACTTCGACCGGCAGGCCATTCCGCACCTGGATCGACTCGGTCCGGTAATCCGCTCGACGCCACCCCTCGGAAGTGCGATAAAGCCCGGGGTCCGATTGGTCGAATATCTCAATATAGAGATCCTGGGTATCAGCGCCAGCGTGGGTAATCGCCCACGCCACCGATTCATTGTGACCAAAATGCGGTAAACCGGGAAGACCCGGGAAAGTGGCACCAATGGCGCTGAATCCCGGACATGAGACGTGTACCTGCCAATAGACGTTAGGCACGTCGAGAGCTCGGTGCGAATCGTTGCAGAGCACCGCGCCTCCATGCACGGTTCGCGATCCATGGACCGCCCAAACGTTAGATCCGCCCTCGACTTCGGATAAAAAGCCCAGGTGTTCGCTTGCCTCTTGCAGATCCCTCGAACCCGTATCAATCAAATTTTCCAGCATGCCATCAGGAGGGACCGAGACGGGCGAACCCAATGGTGGCTGATCCTCGAGTTGCAAAAAAGCACTCGGACCCAGTTTTGCCAGAAGGGTGGCACGCGCCAATTTGTGCTGCCAAGGACCCATGAGAACATGTCGGACCTTGAATGCAGCTACGGAGTGCCAGGGTTCCCATGGCTCCATCGCGACGCCCGTCAATTCCGACTCTGGCGAAGTAGGGACCTCATTGATTGCAGCATTGACGCCAGCTGCGTAGGACTCAAACATTGATCTCGTTCCGGGAGTCATAGCTTCTATGTCCTGGCGAGCCGAGACCTCTAAACCGAGACGCCGGGCGAGCACGTCGGCTGGAACCGCGCTGGCGCCAAGCAATTCCGACAACCTCCCACATGCACGTCTGCGATCATAATCCATCTGAAAGAGTCGATCTGTTGCACACGCAAATCCCATCCCAAACCAGACATCTGCCTCGAAAGCAGCCTCGACGTGTGGAATGCCGAATTTGTCACGTACAATCACAACGCTTGAAGTCAGTCCCTGCACGGTTATTCGGCTTGGGCGATCGGTGTTCATTTGCTTGCTCCGCTATCGATCGCAGCGGTGGCAAAGACTGAGGCATTGCGCGATTTCGCGGCCTCAATCAAGGCATTTTCATCAACCGGGGCGAAATGGCAAGCAACGAGACGGCCTCCGGCCAGAGACCTCAGCACCGGCACCTCTGCGACGCAGCGGGCCTCGGACAGGGGACAGCGGCTATGAAAAACACAGCCCGTCAGTACTTCGGTAGCTCTTGGAACCTCACCCGACAGGTAGAGCTTCTTGCGTTGGGCTCGTTTACTAGGATCTGTAACCGGAACAGCGGCGAGCAGAGCATGGGAGTAAGGGTGTGCCGGTGCCCCGAATAATTGCTCCCTGCTTGCGAACTCCACCAGTTTGCCCATGTACATAACGCCAATGACATCGCATAAAAGACGTACGATGGGCAGATCATGAGAGATGAACAAATAGGTGAGGCCGAAATCACGCTGCAAATGGCGCAGTAGATTGATTATCTGTGCTTGGACCGACACGTCCAAGGCTGAAAGAGGTTCGTCCGCGACGATGAAGCGCGGTCGAAGCGCAATTGCGCGCGCTATCACCAAGCGCTGCCTCTGTCCTCCAGAAAACTGATACGGAAACCGGTGGAGAGAATCCAAAGGAAGTCCAACAAGCTCGAGAAGATGCTCCACCTCTTGACGACGCTCAACCCCTTTCGCCACTCCGTGGATGGCGAAAGGCTCCGCCAAAATTTCAGAAATCCGCATCCTTCCATTGAGCGCGGAGTACGGATCTTGCGAGATCGGCTGCATCATGCGCCTCAATGTCCGCAATTCTTTACCAGACACCCGAGAAAGATCCTGACCCGCAAAGGTGACAGTTCCAGACGTTGGGCGCTCCAGCGCGAGAACTAGTCGTCCGGTAGTGGATTTCCCAGATCCAGTCTCGCCGACTAATCCAAACGTCTCCCCGGCATGAATAGAAAGCGTGACATCGGAAACCGCACGGACGAGCCGATATCCACTGAGCGTGCCTCCAACTCGGTATTGTTTTGTCAGCCCTTCGACCCGTAGCAATACCTCTCGGCTTGTCAAGGTGCCACTTGCTTCACTTGGGCTAGCCGATGAACTACTCGAGGCCTCATGGATCGCATTCTGCTCGTTACCATTGCCATATTGACGGCCGAACATTATTTGCCACCTTCGGAATGTGACGTGGCAGACGTACGTGGATCGCCGACAGAGGGCAACGGGAACCAGCACGCGGCCAGATGGCCTGTTTCTAGCGTCGCCAACTGGGGTCGATTGTCAATGCAGTGAGCTTGAACCTTCGCACAGCGCGGAGCAAATGCACACCCGAGAGGAATCTCTTCCAGCGAGGGCACCCGCCCCGCAATCGTTGGCAAGTCCCCACCCTCGGGTACGGACGATGCCGCGGTTATGCTGCCGAGAAGACCGGCAGTATACGGGTGACCGGGCCGAGCAAAGAGGTCCTGGACTGACGCCACCTCAACCACTTGACCTGCATACATTACCACGACACGGTCGGCAACCTCAGCAATGACACCCATGTCATGAGTAACGAACAAGATCGAGGTCCCCAAGCGGCTTCGGATATCCAAGAGTAAGTCAAGTATCTGCGCTTGCACCGTTGCGTCAAGTGCAGTGGTAGGTTCATCCGCAATCAAGAGCGCAGGCTCAGCCGCCAATGCCACCGCTATCATAACCCGCTGTCTCATGCCGCCGGAGAGTTCATGCGGATACTGACGGCTTCGAAAACCCGATCCCGACAAACCCACCTGGGCAAACAGTTCCCGCACCCTGCGGCGACGCTCAGAACGGTTACCAATGTGGTGTATCGCCAGCACCTCTTCAACCTGGCGTCCGACTCTCATCAGCGGATTGAGCGCCACCATCGGCTCTTGAAAGATCATGCTCATCCGGCGTCCCCGGAAGCTCCTCATGGAGCGAGCGGAAAGCGAGGTAATTTCTAGGCCCTGCAGTGCAATAGACCCATGTACCGTTCGGCAATTCTCGGCCATTAACCCCATTATTGCGAGTGCCATCATGGTCTTGCCGCATCCGCTCTCTCCGACGATACCCACAATCTCTCCATTGCTTATCGACAAAGACACGCTTGAAAGCGCCAAGTTGGAGCGACCGTCTCTTTCGACGCAGACCGAGAGATCCTCAATCCGCAGCACCGGCTCCGCGACAACGTTGGCTTGCCCAACCGGTCTCATATCTCGCCTATTCTTGGCTGCTCATCATGCATATCACCGTAAGTCAGCCGGTGGTATTCCGCAACCTCGCGCGCAGTCGTCCACCATATGGAGTCATCACTACGGTATTCATCAAAAAGACTCGCGAGCGCCAAAGTCCGTCCCGCACGTCCCGATAGCCAAGGATGCATAGTAAGCATGAACAGCGACCCAAACCGCTTCGCCCCTTCGAGATCAGTCTTCCACCCGGAGATAACTTCCCCGGGGGTGACTGGCGGCCAATTCGAACCCGGCACGTATCGATAAAATATCGCGTCGTCGAGTTGCCATTGCACTGGAACTTCAACAATGCCCGACATGACATAAGGATGGTCATACCCCATCAGCGAACTGTCGTATGCAATCCCAAACTCGGCAAGCACGCCCAATGCCTCAGCCGTCAACTCCCAGGAGGGCGAACGATATCCGAATGGACGCTCAGCGCCAACCTTCTCTAAAGCCCGAGCACTTTTCTCCAGCACCGCCCTTAGCTCTTCGGTGTTCAGCTCAGACACCTTCTCGTGCATATAACCATGAATGGCGACCTCATGCCCGGCCTCCAACATCGCAGCTAAAACATCTGGATGAGCATCCGCAACAGCACCCGGCACGTAGGCGGAAATGCGCAAGTCGAACGAGGCAAACAGCTCGAGCAGCCTGTGCACACCTTGCCTCGGGCCAAATCGCCGGAGCTCTAATTCGCCAAGAGCAGTAGTGGGTCTCTCTCGCGTCGCCCACAAGTAGGGGCTTGGGCCATCGAAGTCGATACTGACAATCGCGGCCGCTTTCTTGCCATCCGGCCATTGGTAAGCGCTGCTGTTCATCTGCTGACCGGACCCGCCCCTCTTCCACCATCAACCGAGATCACAGCCCCAGTTATGAAAGAAGCCCGGGATGAAGAGAGGAACACTACCGCTTCGGGAGAGTCCGCTGCACTCGATACCCTGCCTAACGGAATGGAGCGACGCATCGACTCGACGTATTCGTCGTCCAAAGTGCTCACCTCGCTACCTGGCGCAAAACCGGGAGCGACTCCGTTGACTCGGATACCATGCGGGGCTAGCTCAAGAGACGCACCCCTAGTCAGCATCGCAAGCGCTGCCTTGGATACCGAGTACGGGACACCATCGCGGCTGACGGTGACCGAAGCTCCCGAAAGTATATTGACGAATGATCCAGCTACCCCCTGGTCGATCATCAGCTTTGCCATCTTGCTAATAAGAAAAAATGGCGCCGTCACGTTTATGTCTAGGATCGCCTGCCACTCGTCCAGATCCACATTCAATAGAGCATTATGCGGATAAACACCTGCATTATTTACAACGATGTCTGGCGCGCCCCATTGAGAGGCGACAGACAATACCAGGCTTTCCATGGAATTCCGATCTCGAAGCTCGGTCTCGTGAATGTGTACATTCACCCCCTTCCAGCGACCATTGGTGACCTCGCTCTCCAGGGGGGACGCACGGCGATCCGACAAGCACATCTCGGCACCTCTACTCGCGAATGCGTCGGCGATCCAACCTCCGATAATTCCGGCGGCGCCTGTCACCAGAACCTTTTTACCAACAAACTCTCCGCCGTAATCAGACCGGCCGCGGCCGTATAACCCAGTTTCACCTTCTACAGCAGTCATTGGGATAATCCTCTCATGATCAATGCCCCCGAGGGTCAAGCCGATCTCGGACCAGATCCCCTAGGCGGTTAACGGCTACAACAAGCAAAAATAGGGCAAGACCTGGAAACGTGGATATCCACCACGCTGTGGAAACGAACTCCTGTCCAGTCGACAACATCGCACCCCAGCTCGGAGTAGGAGGCTGGACACCGAGGCCTATGAAGGAAAGAGCTGCTTCATAGACCACCATGAGGCCTACTTCAAGAGTGGCGACGACGACCAATGGCGGTAACACTTCGGGAAGGATATGTCGGCGCACTATCCGGAGCTTGCGGGCACCTAGGGCGATTGCGGCCTGAACAAACTCGCGCTTTGATGTTTCAATAGTCTGCGCGTAAGCAACGCGAGCATAACGGGGCCACCGCACCAAGGCCAGAACGATGACGAGATTCCGTACGCTGGGTCCCAGCGCCGCGACCACGAGAATTGCGAGCAGGAAGAATGGAATTGACAGGACCATATCAGCAACTCGCATAATTACTGGACCGAGAATCTTCTTTTGCGCTCCAGCAATAATACCCATCGCCCCACCAAATCCCCCTGCTACCAGGACGGAGGCAGTGGCCACGACCACCGATACGCGAACTCCCCAAATCAGCCTGCTTAGTATATCCCTGCCTAAATTATCGGTCCCGAGAATAAATCGCACGCCACCTGCGCTATATCCGGGACCCTCTAGGCGCGCGCTCAAATTGGTAATATCCGGATTCAGAGGTGCGAGAAGAAATGGGAACGCCGCCGCAAAAGCGGCAACCAAGAGGATTGCCACGGGCCACCAGCGCAAGGCGGTGCGAGCCTTCACAAAACGCACTGTCCTAGTGGAAGGCAGCTCCAGTTCCCAGGGCTCATTTATTGCGAGGTTCATTAGTCGGCCCCCTGTATCCTAAGCCTCGGATCGACAACTCCGTAAAGGAGATCCACCGCCAAATTAGCCAGAATATAGATCGTGGCCGCGAAGAGAACCACCGCTTCGACGACCGGAAAATCCAAACTTTGAACAGCTTGGACGGTAAGCAGTCCAACGCCGGGCCATGCAAAGATTGTCTCGGTGATAACCGCACCACCAAGTAGGTTGGCTGTTTCCATGCCCAGGATCGTGAGTACCGGGAGAAATGCGTTGCGAAACACGTGTCGTATGAGCACGCGAGGCATCGAGGCTCCCTTAGCCTTAGCCGTGCGCACATACTCCCGGTTCAGGTGCTCAAGAAATGACCCTCGCACCATACGAGCAACTGTGGCCAGCGAAATGGAACCCAACGTCACTGAAGGTAGAATCAATGCCCTCAGACCCCCTTGACCTGACGAGGGAAATATATGCCAGTGCACTGCAAAAATCAGAATCAAGAGAATTCCCGACCAAAACGCCGGCATGCTTTGTCCCACGAGAATGACGGGCATCAGTACGCGCTCAACCCATTTACCCCTATAAACAGCGGAGAGAATCCCAATCGGTATAGCCAAAGCAAGCGCGAATACAAGTGCCCCAGCGGCGAGTTCCACAGTATTGGGAAAACGAGAAAGGACGATATTAAGGGCGGGCTGGTTCTGGACAAAGGAGTACCCGAAATTCCCGTGGATAGCATTTAGGAGAAACGAACCGTACTGATCTACCAATGGGCGGTCTAGTCCTAGCTGATGGCTCAACCGAGCAATATCAGCGGCACTAGCATTCTGCGGAACGAGCAGGCGAACCGGGTTACCGGCAGTATGCACCGCGAAGAAGACCACGGTTAACACGCCAAGCAGTGCAACAACTGCCTGCACCAGCCTACTGAGGATAAACCGTATCAAAGATTGACCAACCTCTTCTTTGTCGCCCTAATCAATAGCGAACCGGTCGATGGATGACCGAGTCCGACACTCCAAGACAAATCGCGCTCTGCAAACGCCACCCGAGCGAATGCATCGCCAAAAAACGTTCCCCGCCGATTCATCTGCGTACGCCAGTCGCAAAAAGGGTGCGACGCTTGCGCCAATTACGACCAGCGCTTGCGAGCCTCAAGGTCGGTGACTCCCAGTTCGGTCGCGTCAAAATCCGTTCTCCGCGCAATGCCCTTGTGAGGTCCTCATCGCCTGCTGCTGCCGCAGCTACCATGGTCGTTTCGAAGATGACGTCCCGCTGTGCATGACTGCCGCCAAGTTCTGCAGATCTTTGCCGAATCGCCAAGAGCAGGTCCACCGCCTCTCTGAAATTACCCTCGGCGAAATGCACCAGACCATTACACAGAGGGACTCCCACTTCAACGACGAGATCACTGTCATGGCTGTTGCCAATTCGAGATTTCATAGCATCGATCAAGCTTTGCGCAACCGAGACTCGCCCTCCCAAGAGCGCACTCAATACCATGTGGACCTCATTGAAGACATATACGCCATCATCGAGAAAAGCCTGCGAATCGACCCAGAGGCGCGATCCCCGCTCCGATACATCTGCTCCGAGTAAGTACAGCCGCCACAATAACGAAGCCCGGTCTACGATGTCGTGCATTACAACTGGTCGCGTCCCGCATAGTTGCTGGTCGTAGATACGCTCGGCCCCATCGTAATCAGCCTCATCAAGGTGCAAAAGCGCGAGGTGCCACCACATATGAATATTGCTGGAACTTGTCACCCAATCGAGCTTGCTCTGCAACAGGAAGCTCATACCACCGGTCCGGTTACCAAGCATCTCGTACACGTGAGCGATTGAATGCCGAGCATACACATTCCTTGGATTCAACGAAAGAGCCTCCATACCTAAGCGCTCAGCCTCCTCGAAGCAATAATTCTCCTCGAGTCCAAACGACCTCATGGCCAAGAGATAACCATGTCCGGGAAGTTCTGATGACCACGAGAGAAACACCCGGTTGATGCAGTCACGAAGGTTAACAGAGTCGCCGACGAATAGATACAAATCTTGGACAACTTTCGCCGCCAGGAGATCACGCGGGTGCGCCAGCAAGCAAGCTTCGAAATGGCCGATGGCACCGTGAAGATCGCCATCGGCCCACGCCAATGCCGCACTTAGATGGCAGCGCGTACGAAAATCTACGCGATCACCGCTTTCGGACAAACCTTCTAGTAGGTCTCTGGCATCCCGCCTTGATCGACGCGTCATGGG
>JAKASN010000037.1 GCA_021819025.1 Actinomycetes bacterium
CGTCGGTGGCCTTCTCGCCGATATTAATTGGCGGTTGATATTTTGGATCTCGGTTCCCTTCGGTGCCTTTGGTACCTTATGGGCGTATTTCAAGTTGGTAACGGTGCCTCCTCGCAAAGGAGCCAAGCTTGATCTGATCGGGTCGGGACTATTTGCCGTGGGGCTGATTTTGGTGTTGATTGCGATTTCTTATGGCATTCAGCCTTCGCCAGGGCATACCATGAGCTGGGGGACACCCACCATTTTGATGGAAGGTATTGGCGGCATCGCCGTGCTGGCAATTTTTCTCTTTGCAGAGACGCGCGTGGCAGACCCCATGCTCGATCTCAAGCTCTTCCGCATTCGTGCCTTTGCGGCAGGCAACCTTGCCAATTTGCTAGCCGCGATCGGTCGAGGGGGTCTTCAGTTCATGTTGATTCTCTGGCTGCAAGGAATCTGGCTGCCGCTTCATGGCTATAACTTCGTCCAAACGCCCTTGTGGGCTGGTATTTACATGATTCCCTTGACGGTAGGTTTTTTGTTTGCAGGTCCAGCATCTGGCGCGCTCTCTGACCGTTATGGCGCACGTACCTTTGCCACCCTTGGGATGGGCGTTGCGGCGCTATCTTTTGTGCTGTTAATAATTTTGCCGGTGAACTTCTCTTATTGGATTTTTGCGCCGATTCTCTTTCTCAACGGTGTTGGGTTCGGAATGTTTGCCGCTCCCAACTCCTCAGCAGTGATGAATTCAGCCCCGGCAAGGTCCCGAGGAACCGCCTCGGGCATGCTCGCAACGCTAACCAATACTGGTCAGGTGCTTTCCATCGGCATCTTCTTCTCGTTAATGATCGCGGGCCTTTCCTCAACGCTGCCCTCTCACCTCTACGCCGGTCTCACCCGAGCTGGCCTTCCCCCTGCTCAAGCTTCGGAGATCGCGCACCTTCCAGCGGTGGCCAGCCTCTTTGGCGCCTTTCTCGGATATAACCCCGTAAAGGTGCTCCTGGGTCCATCTATCAAGCTGCTCCCGAGTTCCACTGCGGCCCAACTCACCTCGAAGGGATACTTCCCATCGCTAATTTCGGGTGCCTTCAAGCACGGACTGGTGATTGCCTTTACGGTCGCGGTGCTCCTATGTCTTGGGGCCGCAGTGGCTTCTTACCTTCGGGGAAGGCACTTCATTCACAGTGATGCCGCTGACGCTGCCCACGAAGATGAGATGCGGCCTTTGGAGTCCCTCGATTGATCTGCACTCTTGGGCGAGATGGAGATCGACGTTATAGCCCCGCGGACTTAGCCGGGATGTGAAGTTGCAATGTGCTTGGTCGATGTTTACCTCGAACCTTGCTTGACTTGGCTTGTGCGGGACCTAGCTTCGTTGGAAAGGCCTGATTTGTCGATGAAAGGCGGATGCCGGTGTTAAGGGAGTCGCCACAGGATCCACGGCACGGGCAGATTCGCCTCGGCGAGATTCCCAGGCTCACCGCGCTGGAAGAGGGGTTGGTGCGCGTGATTGCGCCGAATGCCTCTCCAATGACTTTAGATGGCACCAATACCTATCTGGTCTACGGACGAGACCGCCGTTGCTATATCGTTGACCCGGGACCGAGTGTCGCCGAGCACTTGGCCAAAGTGCTCGAAGTCGTGGAGTCCAAGCGCCTCACGCCGCGGGGAATCGTGCTAACCCATCACCATATCGACCACTCCGAGGCCGCTCACAGCTGGGCGGCACTTTTTGAGACACCGATCTTTGCCGCGGTGCTCGATGATCCCGGCCGAGACGCGGTGGTACTTGGTGAAGGTGATGCCATTGATATAGATGGACAACGACTCACCGCACGCCTTACCCCAGGCCACACCGCAGATCACCTTTGTTTTGTGCTTCCTTCGGGCAGAGTCCTGACCGGCGATCACGTCTTGGGCCGTGGCACCTCTGTGGTAGCCCATCCAGATGGGGATTTGCAGGACTACATCTCTTCTCTGGTCAAGCTCAATGCACTTGGGCCTAAGGCGATCTATCCCGGACATGGGCCCGACCTCGATGAGTCGAGCGTGGGCGCTGTTCTGGATTATTACATTTCGCATCGGCTCTATCGCATCCAGCAAGTCGCGGCAGCCTTTGGCGAGTCGCCAACTTCGATAGGCGACGTAGTGGGAGCGGTTTACGGTCAGGGCATCGACCCGGCGCTCTTTTTCGCCGCCGAACTCTCTACGCGTGCCGCGATCGCCCTGTTGGTGAAACGCGGCTATCTCCAAGATGCCGGGTCTGGAGATTCCTTTGTGCGCACCGGGAGCAGCATCGAGGAGTTGCTACAGGGCGTAATGACTATGTCTCGCCAGAGGCGCGACTAGCAGGTCTGCTACCACCAGGAGTCTTTGAGGACACCGCTGCTGCTGAGGTCCCCGGGCATGATTCTTATCCCACGAGGCTCAAGCTGGCGTGGAGTGCTGGTTACCTTGCCGTGGAGACCTTCTACCCACCGCGCGACGCCAGCGCCAAGCCCAGGGGGAAGCGGGCGCACCGCGTCGTGCACGTTGTCGAGGCCGCGCTCTTCGCGCACGATGATGATGGTCGGCTCATTTGGCGCCTGCTTGGCTGCGTCGGACCATCGCGATTCTCCCGTGGCGAATCCAGAGGCGATCTCTTGGGTGAGCTTGGCGAGATTGAGGTCGCTGTGGCCGGAACGGGCTAGTGGTTTACGGGTAACGCGATTTACACAAAGAGCGAGCGGAAGGTGTGGGGCGATGTCGCCGAGGAGGCGGTGGTAGATGCGCAGTCCTCCGTGAACGCTGCGCAGGTCGTTGCCCATCACCAACGCGATGGCATCGGCGCGTGAAAGTGTCACCTCGGTGGCGAGGGTGGTAGAACCCTCGCCCAGCGCCTCACGAGTCTTGGAGGAGCGGTAAGAGCCGTCGAGATCGCACACTACGTAGTCAAACTCGCTCATTAGGGCGCTAAAGAGCTCCTCAAGGTGCTTTTGGCTCCAAAGCGCCGACTCTTCTTGGCGCCTTAGCCCGGGAAGCAGAAAGTAGTTCCTTCCGACGGCCGGTAGGCAATAGCTTCGAATCTGACTGATGCGTGGCGTGGCTTTTCGCGCCATAGCCATCAACTCGCCAAGGCCACCTAGCGCTCTATCGATATCGTGATACATCGACAAGTCAGCTTCGGCACAGAGGTCCGCCAGGACCACTTTGGAACTGTGGGCGAGCGATTGAGCAACCGCCATGGCGATGGTAGAGGAGCCTGAGCCGCCCACCCCGAGGATCGCGATCACACGCGCAACTGGAGGATCTGTCGATGCCGGGGCTGGATCGATCCTTGACTCGGCGAGCGAGGAGCGACGCGCGAGGCTCTCTCGGGGAGGCGTTTGAAATTCCCTTTCTTTGTCGATTCCTGCGATGAGCGCGCCGAGTTCATCTGGCGTGAAGGGGTAGCTGATCCCATGAGTACCGGGTGGCAGCTTGATTTCCGAGGAGAAGGAGGCATCAACCACGATGATGTGGGCGTCTCGAATCTCGGGCACCGCCTGCAATTTCGCAATTACCGCTCGATTCTCTGAATCGACCAAGATGATGATGAGATGGTCGGTGCCATCAGCACGCGAAAGCAGCTCATCGATAGAGAGCACCACTGCGAAATCCTGATCAATTACCGAGCCGTTCGCCCAATGATTGAGGTCCCTCACCCACTGGTGTGATCCTCTTACTAGTGCCAGCACGAGTGGTTTGCGCCATTTTTCCAAGGGCTCGCTTTCGAAGCCGCTGGAAAAGTTGTATTCTGCCATGGTCCCTCCTTGGCTAGCCGGAAAAACTCACTTGATAGGTGCCAGAATCGTTGGGCGCGCTCACAGCGTTGGCGAGATCGATCCACAGCGTTGCACTCGCTGCGCCGTTGGCGATCGCCAATGCGGTCATCGAGTCAGGACTTGCAATGGTGATGGTGATGGAAGGATCGCTGGGGGAGCCGAGTCCCGACGCTGGTGCGAGCACCCCGGTAACCAAAAGCGATCGGCCCAAAACGGTAGTTATCGCGCCCGATCCGGTGCCGGTTGTGGCAAGGATATCAATTCGATCCCCAGGTGCCAGGTTGCCTCCCAGGGCTCGAGAGGCAGGTATTGCAAAGGAGATTTCCCGATCCAAGGTTCCCCGAGCGGGACTTGCGAGTTCTCCCGCAGAGATCATCGATCCCTTTGGCACGTCGGTGGTGAGCACCATTCCCACCACTGCGGAAGCATCGGTCGCCGCGATTTCACCCACTACGTTGACGTTGCTGGAGATTTGGATGCTCGCCAGGTCGACACGGGAGAGTTTTTGACCGGCTCCGAGGTCTTGGCTGGCAACCAGCACCCTGGCAAGGTAACGTGAGCTGGGAACCGCGGCAAGCGCTCGCACCGAGAGGGCTATCCCCACGAGGGCGAGCAGCACGCCGATCCAGCGGATGTGGCGCCATGAGTTTGGTGAACGTCTCGACGGGGCGCCCGAGCGAGCCTTGTTGCGAAGCGTCTCCGCAAAGTCCCTGGTCTTCATCTTGCCCTTTCTCTCCGCGGCAAATCTTTCTCATGGCCACGGTGGCGAGGTGAAGGCGCTTTGCGCCCGAGAGGCCAAGAATATCACAAAAGTTGCTGAAATATAATGGCAATGTTCGAAACTAGCGGTAGAATCAATAAATACAAATGTGAAATTTACGAGACGGTTATTTGGCCTCAGTATCCCAAGCTGTGGGAGAAGCGATCAAAGGCGGGTGTCAAATGAGTTCGAATAGTGAATCTTTTGAGAAGATTCTGTGGATGTCATCGAAAGAAGCGGCAGAATATCTCGGGGTAAGTCTCCAGACGCTCTATCGCTTCATTGACAATGGGTCATTACCGGCATATCAAATGGGCAGGGTAATTCGGCTAAAGTACTCCGATGTGCTGGCCTTTATCGAGCAAATGCGAATTGGGCCAGGAACACTCAACTCGGTTTTGAGCCATTCCGACAAGGTATAGCTTGGCGGTCGTACCTCAATTGTCGCCAAAGTTGCCACGAATCAGACGTGGCGGTTTTTGCGGTACTTGTCCCTAGTGGCGCTCGCCATTGCGCCCGAGCACCAGCGTAGCGATCGGGAAGTCCGCCGTGGCGTTGCTCACCTGCTGTAGTGAAGCGTCTCGATTGACGCCAATGGAACAAAAGTGACGCTCGACGTCTTTGCCCCAGAGGCGTTTTTGGTGGCGATAAAGTTCTCGCCGACGCTGAGAACCTCGTGCATCGCCTCCGACCTGGCACCGACAAGACGCAGCTTGGCAAGGCGCTCTGCCGAGATTAGCTCCTCGGCTAAGGAGAGAATCGACCGCCTGGGACGAGATGTGACCCTTGCTGGGGCTTTGAGGGAGGAAAGGGCTAAAGCCGAGGTCGAAACTTGAGAAATCTGGGGGTGCGAACAGGCGATGTGATCTAGTTCGCCGTAGATTCCTCGTCGGGATAGCACTGTCGCATCGACGAGGATCTCCGATATTAACCCACGATGCACTGCGCCTGAGGCCATCAACACAGTGATTTCAACATCGCTGGATGCGAGGGCCTCGAGGATGGTCGCGAACGTGAAGGAGCCCGCCCAGTTGCCTTGATGGAGATCCGCCAGGCGGTGCTCGTTGCTGGTTTCGCCGATGGCGTGGTCTCGACGGACGGCCTCAAGTAGTTGGTCTATTTCGCTTTCGAATGACACAGTAGATCTCCTCTGGGCAGTTTTTGCGGCGACGAAGTCTTGTGGACCGAAGAGGAAATAACCAAGAGAGCCGCGCTCGCGCGTGCTCGGGGTGAGAATTGATCTTAGCGTGCCGGGGATGCAGTGGTCGCTGGCGGCCTTGGTCGTCATAGGCGAATCTCGCCCTTGACATGGAGCCCCAGAGTTGCTCGGAGCGCCGGTGGGGACTTCTTTGGGCTGCTAGGTTTGTGAGCAGATCTTGAAAGGGCTAATTGCGCAATATGAAAATTCTCTGCTGCGATCCCGGCGCCGATGGCTGAGCCGCTGGTTGTTTTTGTTCCCGGAAACCACTTGATGACCGGACTCTTGGGCAATGGAGACGAGTTTCTTCGAGCGGCCGAAGAGGCGTTTCCTGAGACATCGGTGCTGGTCCGTGGCAATGAGATTACTATAGGGGGTCCGGAATCGGAGACTTTGGCACGGCTGTTTCGCGAGTGGATCGTGCTGTTGGAATCCGGCGAGCGCCTTGATGTTGGCGGGGTGCGACGCACTATCGATATGGTCAAGGCCGATATCAGCCCCTCGGACGTGCTAACCTCGCGAATCCTCAAATCGAGCCGGGGACGCTACGTCAAACCCAAGACCGCGGGGCAGAAGAGATACAGCGACGCCATCGCCACCAACACCATTACCTTCGGCATCGGACCCGCAGGCACCGGCAAGAGCTATCTCGCGGTGGCCCAAGCGGTTCAGGCGCTTCAGGAAAAGACCGTGAACCGCATCATTCTCACGCGGCCAGCCGTGGAGGCTGGCGAGCGGCTGGGTTTTTTGCCCGGAGATCTCATGGCCAAGGTAGACCCCTATCTTCGCCCTCTCTACGACGCTCTCTATGACATGCTCGAAGCTGAGACCGTGCAGCGATACATCGAACGTGCCACCATCGAAGTGGCCCCGCTGGCCTTTATGCGGGGTCGCACCTTGAACTCCAGCTTTATCATTCTCGACGAGGCACAAAATACCACGCCAGAACAGATGAAGATGTTTTTGACCAGAATTGGATTCGGCTCCAAAGCGGTGGTAACCGGTGACGTCACCCAAGTGGATATCCCCGGGGCGAGGAGCGGCTTGCTCGGCTTGGAGAAGCTTCTCGGTGAGATCGACGGCGTGGAATTCGTTCATCTCACGCGGCGGGACGTGGTTCGGCACCGTATCGTATCTGACATAGTTGCCGCCTATGAAGCCGCAGTTCAAGAGTCATAGCGCAGCGGGACACCCTGAGGCGCAGGTGCAGCTCCAGCAAAGAATTGCGCCTTAGCAGAGCGCTTGAGTGTCTCGGGGAAAACGCCGCTTTGCAGCTACCTCTGCCACGGTGGCTTATTTCGTGGTGGCGGGGATCTAGGCTAGGAGGGGACTGTGGCAATTTCTGTATATCTGGATGACTCGAGCGACTTTGGGCTCACCGACGTCGAACTTTACCACAAGCTCCTTTTGGACTGCATCGGCGCCATTGGTGTGGTCGGCGAATGCGAATGCTATCTCTCGTTTATCAGCGCAGAGGCGATGGCCGAACTCAATAAAGCGCATATGGGAAAAGACGGTCCTACCGATGTGCTTTCTTTTGCGGTGAGCTTCGAGCCGGAGTTCGACCTTGAGATACCACGGATTCTCGGTGAAATCATGATCTGTCCTGAGGTTGCCGCGGCCAACGCCGGAGATCATTCAGATGGAGATCGGAATGGTTCACTTGGCGATGAGATCGCCCTTTTAGTGGTGCATGGGCTCTTGCATCTCTCGGGCATGGACCACGAAATCGAGTCCGAGGCTCTGGTTATGGAGGCCGCCGAAGCAAAGTTGCTCGGCGAGTTCTATCGGCGACGGAGCGCTTAGGTGCCCAGATCTGTCGCTCGCTCCCATGCGGCCATGTTTCGTAGTGTTTTGGTCTGCGCACCGGGTGTTGCACTTTGGGGATCTTCACAGGAGCGGTTGCTTTGGTCGCCGTCGTAGCCGGGGCTCGCTGGACTTCTAGCGAGGTGATTATCACCGTGGTGGTGATAGTGCTCATTGCGCTATCGGGCTTTTTGGCGATGGCCGAGACCGCGTTGACCAGAATTAGTAAAGTCAAGGCGCAGGCCTTCGTGGATCAAAAACGCCGCGGCGCCAAGCGCTTGGCGAGCTTAATTGAACATCCCACTGCCTTTCTCAATGCCATCTTGTTGTCGGCACTCATCTCTCAGCTCGTCGCCGCAACTCTGGTTGGAGTGATTGCCGAGCGCCTCTTTGGGGCTCTTGGGGTGACGGTGGCGATCGTCTTTGAAATACTGGTCATCTTCGTCCTCGCCGAGGCGCTTCCGAAGAACTATGCCGTCGGCCACCCTGAAAAGGCCGCTTTAGTGGCGGCACCGTTCGTATCGGTTTTGGCGAGGTTTCCCTTGATTCGGGGCGCCACCTGGCTGGTGGGTGGCCTCGCAAATGCGATCCTAAAAGGTAAACCCTACTCCCAGCTGAACCAAGTATCCGAGGAGGAGCTTCTTGCTATGGCCGACGCCGCGGCCGAAGACGATGTCATCGAAAATGAGGAGCGAGAACTGATCGCCTCGGTGATTGAGTTCGGAGATACCGTAGCGCGCGAATTGATGGTGCCTCGGGTCGATATCGTCGCCGCGGAGGGCGATGCCAGCGTAGAGGAGGTGCTCGGACTCGCGCTCGAGAAGGGATTTTCGAGAATTCCCATCTATCGTGAGAATCTCGACCATATCATCGGCATGGTGCTGGCCAAAGACCTCATGCGAGCTTCGCGTTCTGGTGGTGGGGACCACATGGTCTACACCTTGGTGCGCAAGGCTCATTTTGTACCCGAGACAAAGCACGTTCCCGATCTTCTTCGAGAAATGCAAGCAGGAAAGTATCACCTCGTCATCGTGGTCGACGAGTATGGAGGTACCGCCGGGCTGGTTACCATGGAGGATCTCATTGAAGAATTGCTCGGCGAAATTACCGACGAGTTCGACTTCTACGAGGCAGAGGTGGTAGAACTTGGGCCCGGGCAGCTCCTAATCAAGGCCACCAAGAGTCTTGACGAGTTGAATGAGGATTTTGGCCTCGATTTGCCCACCGGGGACTGGGACACCGTTGGGGGACTGTTTTTGCAGCTTCTCGGCCATCTTCCCGTCGAAGGCGAGCGCACCTCCACGGGGCACTACTCCTTGATTGCCGAGAAGGTGAGCGGCAATCGCATCGGTGCGGTACGATTGGAAATCCATCACGACGAAGATGAAGCCGCCGAGGCGGGACGATGAGCGAGGAGCAATTCCACTCCGGATTCGTGGCGGTGGTTGGTCGTCCCAACGTGGGTAAATCTACCCTAGTAAATGCCCTGGTGCGCAATAAGGTATCCATCGTCTCGGACAAGCCCAACACCACGCGAACCCAGGTGCGAGGAATTATTACTACCTCCTCCCATCAGGTAGTTTTTGTCGATACTCCCGGTATCCATAAGCCGCGCTCGGCGCTCGGGGCGCGTCTCAATGACGCCGCCAACGAGGCGCGCTCGGATGTGGACCTTGTGGTGGTAGTAGTCGACGCCAGAGAGGGGACCGGGCCCGGAGACACCCGTGTGCTAAAGAGCTCGCCGCCGAGCAGCTTCGTAGTGCTCAACAAAGTCGACGGACTTCCCCCGCAACGAGTATGCGAGGGGG
>JAKASN010000038.1 GCA_021819025.1 Actinomycetes bacterium
AGCCCGTGGTGGGGATGGCTGTCACGCCAGATGGCAAAGGCTATTGGCTGGTGGCCTCAGACGGCGGCGTCTTTAGCTTCGGCGACGCCACCTTCTACGGCTCTACCGGCGCGATGAACCTCAACAAGCCCGTGGTGGGGATGGCGGTTACTCATGACGGTGGCGGCTATTGGCTCGTGGCCTCAGACGGCGGCGTCTTTAGCTTCGGCGACGCCACCTTCTACGGCTCTACCGGCGCGGCACAGCTTCCCGGTGCAATCGTCGGCATCGCTCCGACTATTGACGGGAGAGGCTATTGGATGGCGGGGGCCGACGGGTCCGTGTACAACCTCTGAGTTGTCTCGGCCTCGCCTCTGCTTGGTCAGTGAACTCTCCACGGCGGCGTCTCCACGCCTTGTGGGTCACAACGCGTGGTTAGCATGGCAGCTCGAGGTGCCGTTTCATATCATAGGCAGGCGCCTCCAGTGAATCTGAGTGCGCAGATGAGGTGGAAAGTTGCTTCTTGAGCCCGGGACTGAGTCAAGTGTGACCGAGACAGATCCTCCTCTAGCCGTGCTTGGAAGTTACCTCTGCGAGCTCAAGAATGCTGCGCCACTCGCTCCGGTCACGGTCGTGGTGGGGTCTTCGATGGCCGCGAGTGCGATCCGACATCAACTGGCAAAAAAATTCGGCGGGTTGTGCAACGTGTCTTTTACCACGCCGTTGAACTTAGCGCACCGGATCGGTGTCATCGCCGCCCGGGCGCCTGCTGCGACTACCGTAGGTCGTCTCAAGCTCGATTCGCACTTACGAGTAGTCCTGGCAGAGTTGTCAAAAAGTGCTGGGGAGAAAACGACTCAAGGTGGTATCGTGGCCCCAGATGCCGGGTTGATCAAAGCGCTGAGCAGTTCAGTGTTCGAGCTCGCCTCCCTGGGCGTCGAAGTTCCCATCGCCAGCGCCACTGATCCTAAAGCGCGGCTGGCTATTTCCGCCTTTGTCGAGGTGCGCAAGTACCTCGAACGCGAGGGACAGTGCCTGGAAATCGACAACTTCTCTTATGCCGCCGAAGTTCTCGCGGGCGCACAAGGCGAATCCGTTGCCCGCAAGCTCGGAAAAGTCGTGCTCTTTGCGCCTCACAATCTCGCCCATGCCGCAGCGACAATGTTCTCGGCCCTTGCCGATGTTGAAGGGCTATTTATCGTCCACGCTGAGACGGGAATCAGTGCTCTCGACGAGCGCTTTAGAAGGACTTTGAGCTTTGATTGGGACGATAGCGCAGTGGTGTTGGCCTCGCGTTTCGTAGAAGTGGCACCAGGATGGCCCAACACCACGATAGTTCATACCCCGGACCGTAAAAGTGAGATCGAGGTCGCTATCGCTGAGATAGTGAAAGGAGCCGAAGAGGGCCTGGCTCTGGATGAGATGGCTATCTTGGTGAGCGATCGCGAGGTTTACTTGGCTGAGTTGCTCAGGGCTGCGGACCGAGCTCTGATACCAGTAAATTCCCAGCATCAGCCGAGCTTGGTTATCCATCGTGAGCTTGAGATCTTCCGGAAGCTGGTTCGCTTTTGCCAAAGTGGGCAAAGACGAGACCTTGTAGAGCTCGCAGCTACCTGTGACCTGCGAGCGGCTCGCATCGGGCTTGCTTCGCAGCTAGTTGAGGAGGCGACGGTAGTAGCCGAGCTCAGCGGAGATCTCTTTTACTGGGCGGAGCACTCGTCTGGGGGCGGCGATGATGACCTTGGCGAAGTGCCCTATGACAAAGTTATCGGTGCTGAGAAACAGCGAATCTTGCAGGCACTGGCGCGATTTTTGCTTCCCCTTCAAGCGAGTGCGGTCGCCTTTGAGGACTCCATGCGGACGGGAAGTTGGCGCGACGCGGTTCTTGCTGCGTGGGGCCTCTTTGCCCATGTGGTCAGCGGCTTACCGCTTTTGTTCGAGCAGGAAGCATCGGACTTAGGTGATGAGGATTCCCAGCATGTCGGGGCGGACTTCGTGGCGGCGCTGCGCTCCCTACTGGTTTTGGAGACCGGCAGCGAGCAGGTGAGCGAAGGGGCGTTTTGGATGGCTATGGACGCTGCCATGCCGATGGCGCGTGACGCATCAAGCCAGGATGCGCGTGGCGTGCGTATTGCTAGTGTGGACTCTTTTTTGCCTATGACGAGCAAGAAGCTCATCTGTATTGGCTTGACTGACGACCTCTTTCCCTCCCGCGCCGCTGAAGGCTTTCTCACCGAGGCAATTCGGCGCAAGCTGGGATTGATGGGGGCCCCAGACCGAATCGCAATTGCGGAGCGGGCGTTTTATACCCAAGTGCGTTATGCGCGAGAGCTCGTAGTGTGCGTTGCCCGCTCAACCGTAGGGGAGTCCGACGGACTTTATCCGTCCGCGGTTCTCGGTGATCTCGAGCGTCGCATCGCGGCATCTGGCGCGATTGCCCGCCATATCGTAGTGGGTTCGCGGGGGGACTTCGCCCGAGGGGTCACCGTTCCCAACGACCTAGAGATGCTCAACCGCGCCAACTTGCTCGCCAACGCGGACTTTGGTGTCGCATACGAATATCGCGACCACGGACAATTCCAAGCCAAGCCACTGCTGAGACTGGACCAAGCCGCAAAGACCTTGTTCTTCGCGCCTCTGAGAATTTCAAGTGATGCAGCATCGATTCCGATGACCTTATCTCCGACAGCCATCGAAAACTATTTGTCATGCCCTTATAGGTTCTTTGGTGACAAGATGCTCGGTATCAGAGATCTTGGCGAGCCGGAGGAACTGTTAGGACTTGACTCCCTCGAACGGGGGTCTCTTCTGCATCGCATCTTTGAAGCCATTGTGAAACGCCAGATGGAGTCGCCAGCTGAGGTGCTTAGTTTCGATATCTCTGACTTTAGCGAGTTGGTCGAAGGCGCGGTGGCCGTGGCGTCGCGTGCGCTGCGCGACTCCTCTAAGTTGCGCCGGTTTTGGCTCGAGCGAGACTTAGCGCGAATACGGCGTGAAGTCGCCGAATTCCTCCAGCAAGCTCACAGCTACCACATCTCCGATCAAGTCACGACAATTGGCGTGGAGATCGAGGTTCGCGCCGAAGTTGCCATGGCGGACCCCTTTGACGGCAAGATGGAGGTTCTCCTCCAGGGCAAGCTTGACCGTGTTGATTCGACGTCGGCAGGGATAAAGATTGTTGACTATAAGACCGGCAACTACCTGCCCTACCGTCGCACTGGCGGTGGTCTCAACCCTCATAAGGTCCAACTGGGCATTTACGCAGTGATGCTTCGGGACTCCTCGCTTGTCCGACATGGGGATCGCCGATCAGAGCTATCAGGTATGTATTGGTTCGTCTCGGAAAAGTACGGTTACCGCCACCAAAGAGCCGATCATGAGGCGTTGGGGGAACTGGCTGATGGCGCCGCATTGGCAGTTGCACTGATCCGCCGTGGCATTTTCTTTCCCGGCCTTCATGCCGTGGGAGCTTCTCGAGGGTGTGACTACTGTGATCCTTACCGTGGGTTTGACGACTCGCGCCGCCGTTCCCTCGCGGAGTTTTTAGGCGCGAACTCCTTGGGCGACGGGGGTGACGTTCCGCTCGAACTTGACTTTTGGTCAAGGCTTCTTGAGCAAGTTGGCGCTCAGGGTGGTTTATGATGCACGACGCTCCCGTCGACTCCCTCCATAGAGAGAGGATCGCCAATGACCTTGCCGCGACTCTCTTTGTAAAGGCGGGCGCCGGTACTGGAAAGACCACTGCTCTGGTGGAGCGGGTCGTCTCGCTGGTTGCCGCGGGGGAAGTGCGCATCACTGAAGTTGGCGCGATTACCTTTACCAACAAGGCCGCAGCCGAGCTTCGCCATCGCATTCGCGAGAGGCTCAGCAGGGCTCTTGAGGAGGGGGCGTCTAACCCAAGCGCGATCCGCGACGCGATCGAAGCCCTACCTTCGGCGACAATTGGGACGATCCACTCCTTTGCCAAGCTTCTTCTGGAGTCTTGGGGGGCGGTAGTCGGCCTTCCCTTGGTCTTTCGGGTCATGCAGCCCGTGCCAGCAAAAGTCTTTTTTGATGCCGCTTGGGGGGAATTTATCGAAGCGTCCTTTGGGGACCCCGAGACGCGCGACCTCATGGCCTGGCTAGTGGATCTCGGTGTTTCCACCTCGGATCTTAGCGAGCTTGCCCAACTTGTCGATGATTCGAGCTACTTCGTTCCCAACCAAGGTTCCTCCCACGAAGCCCTTGGAAAGTTGCGTAAAGAGGTGTCGGGCGAACTCGCTCAATTGGGGTCCGACTTCGTCTTCCTCGCGGAGAGCTTCGGAGCTGCCCAAGCCCTATTAAAGGAGGACAAGCTCGCGATCCGCATCGCAGAAATCGCGCGGAGTGGACATCGAGTTATGGAACTTGTCGACCAAGATAGCCTAGAGACCGCGCTGGTCCTCGTCTTTGACAAGCTCTTCCCTAATCTTCCCAGCTTCAAGGTGGGAAACGTTGGCAACAAAGCCAACTGGTGCTCCCCCGAAGCGCTCAAAGACGCGCGAGATGAGGTCGTCGCTCTCGGCGCGCGCCTTGATCAGTTCCGGAGCCGAGTTTCCATGCGCCTCCTGGATGCCATATTTGCTCGCATCGAAGAGTTTCTTGGGAGCCTTGTGACCTTGCGCGTCAAGGAGGGGATGCTCACCTTCAACGACCTGCTGAGTCTTTCGGTTAGCCTCATTGAGAGAGCGGATTCCCACACCATTGATGAAATACGTAGCCGGTTTAAGGTGCTGCTGGTCGACGAGTTCCAGGATACCGATCCGCGGCAATTGCGTTTAATTCGCCAAGTAGCTGGAGTGAGCGAGGACGAGTTTGGCGCGCATCGGCGTGATGTGGCGCCGCTATTTTTTGTCGGCGATCCGCGCCAGTCGATTTATCGCTTCCGCGGAGCCGATATCGACTCTTACCTTGCGGTAGCGGCCAAAGTGCCGACCTCCGGCCAGGTCGAACTCAGCGTGAACTTCCGTTCCCGCGGTGAGATCGCCGACTGGGTCAATCGCACCTTCTCACACCTATTTGCCCTCGAAAGCGCCATCGGAGGCGATGGCCTGTCTTGGAGCCGAACCCCCGACTTGAAAGGGCAGCCGGTTTGGTTGGTCTGCCTGGAGGAGGAGCGCGGAGCAGGGGAAACCGCGCGGGCAATGAGGCGAAGTGAGGCGCAGCTGGTGACTTCAGCGATACTTGCCATGATAGAGCGCGGTTTTGAGGTTGAGGATGGCGGGAAAGTTAGGAAGGTTGCCCTCGGCGATATCGCCGTTCTCATGGGCGATCGTACCGGCTTGAGCGAGTTACTCGCGAACTTGGACGAGAACGGACTCCGGTACCAGTCGACAAATACCACCCTGGTCTATTCCGAGGGCCTCATCAAAGAGCTCTTCATGGTTTTAAGGGCCGCGAGTCGTCCCTATGACGAAAAAGCCCTCCTTGATGCGCTGCTGACTTCATTGTTGGGCATTACCCAGCAGCAGGTTTATGACTTTTGTGCACCAAGTGGCAACTTCGCGCGAGCTCTCGCGGCATGGCGAGGGCATCTGAGGGACGCCGACCAGGCAACACCGGCTCCCATGGGCGATGCCCTGGCATTTATTGAAGAGCTCCACGAACTCTCGCTGAAAGAGGATTGCGCTAGCGTGCTGGGATATGCCTTGGAACGGCTTCATCTCGGCGCTCGGGCCGCAAGGCATTTTAATGCCGATGAGATTTGGCGGCGGCTCGACTTTATCTCCTCGGAGGCGCAGGACTTTGCCCGAGAGGTCTCGCCGACCTTGCATTCCTATGTCGACTTCGTCTATCGGCAAGTAAAGTCCCATGCCCGGGCCGCCGAGTCCGACGGCGCCGACATCGGTCAAGACGCGCTGCGGGTGATGACAATCCACGCTGCCAAGGGATTGGAATTCCCTGTCGTCATCCTTACCGGGATGGGCTCAAAAATTGCCAGTTCCTCCAATGGCCAAGAAGTTGTTCCCTTCGACGGAGGGTTTGAGTTCCGCCTCAAGGCGAACTTTCAAAGTTCTCGATTTGAGGAGGCGCACCTCGCGGAAGCCAAAGCGAACCGGCAAGAGAGAGTCCGGCTTCTCTACGTTGGGGCTACCCGAGCTCGTGACCATCTCGTGGTGACGCTTCCGGGGACGACTGAGGAGATCAGCCGAGCTTTCGGACTCGCAAGCGTCTCGTCTGCGGAAGCTTTCGCGGCGGCTAGCGTCAACTACGACTTAATTCTCGCAGCCTCCCCGATTGTGCCGGAGCCGCTGCAGGTGGTGGCCCGTCCCAAGGCCCAACTTCCAGTGGCCAGCGAGCTCTCGTCGCGTAACCCCCAGGATTGGTACCACGAGCGCAGCTCGCTGCTGGCGCGCAGCGCTTCGGCTCGCAGCGTAACTCCGACGGCTTTGATGAACTTGGCGAGCGGCACCGGAGCAGGACGCGCATTCCATGGCCAAAGCGGCCTGAGCAAAGCTGGAGAGGGTGCGCCGCTCGCTGGAAAGGCACTGGGCTCGGCCATGCACGAGTGTCTCGCTCGGGTTGACTTGAACGATGTGAGCCGCGCGGTTCAAGAGGCCGAGAAGTATCTCTCGGAGGCGGCCTTTACTCAAGAGGCCATCGGCCAAGTTGTCCGCTACATCAGAGTGGCTCTCACCGCGCCGAGCGTGGCGGGGGCGACGAATCCGATGCGCGAGGTTCCCTTGAGCGTGGACTTTCACTCCGGCGTGGTGCTTGACGCCGTAATTGACCTCGCCTACGAGACGGCCGCAGGGATCCGTATCGTGGACTATAAAGTTGCCCGCTCACTCGATCCTGTCGTGATAGGTGCCGAGTTGGAGTCATATCGGATCCAGGGTGCCTTGTATCGCAGTGCGATGGGCCGTATTGTGGGTCCCGAAGGCGTCTGTGGAGTCACTTTTGTTTTTGTGAGCGAGAGTGGCTTTGTCGAAGCCGAGTGCCCCGAAGTCGATGATGGCGAACTCTTCGAGCTCGTTGGTCGTTATCTTGCATCCCAAGACGCCAACCTTTTGTCCTAATCACCAAGCACTCGAGGCGATGTGTCGGCGCGCGGGAGCCCGGTGCGGATCTTGTGGCGCGCCGGGTCTCGCTAGCGCCGCGGTCTTTTGGGGTAACTTGAGCCGCAAGGCGTTTGCCGTTCTATTCTCAGCGGAGCATTACTGAGCTGGTGGAATAGACGCAGAAAGAGGGAACTTCTCCGCTGGTGTGTAACCCATTGAGCACTCCGGTACTGCCAGCGATTCGATATGAGACGCTCCATGCTTCGGTGACGGTGATCGCATAGCAGCCACTGCTCTCATAGACGTGGAGGAGATTACCACTCGGCCAAGCCCCGCCGAGACTCGAAGTCGGGCCAACGCTGGGGCTGGCATCGCCGAAATTGATATAAAGAGTGCCGCTAGCTTGAGCGATAATTTCGCCCAAGTTGCTCGAGATGGAGAGACTGTCCGCTAGATTTGCGCCCGACTCCAGATAAGCGGCCACTCCTACCAGGCCAAAATTAGGAGCCATGCGGGGTTTTGGAACCGGGAGGTTCTCGATAATGGTCTGGATCTCCGATAACACCGTCGTTCGAGGTGGCGCCGCTGGCGTGGTGATGCTCGTCGCCCGATATTGGCATGGCGGGTAGTGGTGGTTGAGTGTATACCAAATTTGTGGTGCCATCTGGCTTGCCGCCAAAACTTGCCGAGTATTGGAGTAATAGGCGAAATAGACCGCGATGCAGGGGGTGTTGGAAAAGAGCGTGGCGTTGGTGGTCACGGTAGGAAACATCACCGGATAGAGCGCTGTCCCATTTGGCGAGATGACTTTAGAGGTCGATCCAGGATTTCCTGGCGCGGTTGCTGCGCCAATGGTGTAGAGGGTAATGGAGTAGCCCCCTTGGCTGGGAAGGGGAGCGATGCTCGAAGCTCCCCAAGCCGGAGGAGCCACAAACAAGAGCGAGACCAAAACGGTGCTGGTGAGCATGGTGGCGACGCATAACGCCTTCGGGGGTGACCGGAACATAAGAGTGCATTCTCCTTTTGCGTGGATTATGAGAAGAGGCGAAGTGTCGCAACGGCCACTGCGTGAGAGCCCATTAGCTTCGTTGTGGAAGTAGTCGGAGTCACAACCCAGCGAGAGTGGGGCAGAGCTTAGCGAGCCCGCACGGCGAGCTTGAGGGCATCAAAGAGCAAAAAGAAACCCACTTGTGACCTAAGTCCCTAAACGGAGCTTGCGAATGCGGGCCAAACTCGATAAGTGAAGTCGCCCAAAGCTTGGGTCGAGCCAAACTCAGTGTGACGTAGAGATTCTAGCTGATTCAGCTTGCGCAAGCAAGATTTTCCCTAAGGGGCTATAACGTTTGGTGTCTTCTTGGCGATATCATGCGCGGGATGAAAGATTATGAGTGGAGGTGAACCGATTGGCAATCGAAGAGATTGCAGGTTCGTCCGATGACGAGACAGAAGAAGGTTCAGCGACCTTTGTTTTTGACTTTGTCCACTTGAGCGTCAACTTTGACGACGTGATTGCGGAAGTGGAAAAAGAAAACGCGAAATGGCTAGGGGCAAGTGCCGCCCACGCTCTGTCGGCCCAGCGCTACATGACGCGGGTAGGCCCCGGGGGGATTCTCTCCAAGAAGGTGGATATTCGCCTGGGTGATCCTCGGCGAGCTCTGGGAGCGATGTTGGTTCCAATATGTTGGATGGCTACCGCGACGCCTTTCCTTTTTCCGCGCCTCGAAGGAGATGTCGAGTTCTCCGAACTCGACCCAGGACACGTGAGGATCGCATTGCGAGGTAGCTACCGAGCCCCATTGGGCTCCTTTGGCGAAGCGATCGATAAGCTCATCATGCATCGAATGGCGGAATCAACAGTTCGGGCCTTCTTGCTGGATGTGGCCGAGGAATTGATGCGTCGCATCGCATCTTCCTAGGCGCCAACCGCGTGAAAGCCCCCGTCAACGTGGATGATTTCTCCGGTGGTGGCAGGGAAGTAGTCTGACATCAGTGCCACGATGGAGCGCGCCACCGGTGTCGGGTCCGTTACTTGCCAGCCCAGGGGAGCCCTTTGGGCCCAAACCGTCTCGAAGTCAGAAAATCCCCCCACCGACTTGGCGGCAATGGTTCGCACCGGACCTGCGGAGACGAGATTGACGCGTACTCCGTACTTGCCAACTTCGCGCGCCATATAGCGGTTTAACGATTCCAACGCTGCTTTGGCGATTCCCATCCAGTTGTAGCCGGGCCAAGCCATGCTGGCATCAAAGTCAAGCCCGACGATGGAAGGGCAAGTTCCCTTGGTTAATAGTGGGAG